>JAGQXH010000412.1 GCA_020436695.1 Lewinella sp.
GAGGTACAAGGGTATTCTGATCCTGATTTTTCCCGGCGGATGTTTCAATATGCTTATCGGATTCTGGATCGTTTCGATAGACCCGTAGCCTCCCTTGTAATTTATACAGATACCGACCGACGTTACCATTTCAACAAATACCACTTATCCTTTTTTGGCACGGAGATTGTCTATCGTTTTCATTCTTTTGTGTTAATAGATCATAGTTTAACAGAATTGCGCAAGTCAGATAGCTTGTTCGCCCTTGTATTGGAAGTGGCACGACAGGATCTGGATCGTAAAAGAAAAGATGATCAGGAGTTGTTACTCACAAAATTGGAGCTTGTTCGTCATTTATTTCGACGAGGTTTTCCGAAAGACAAAGTTCAAAATATTTTAGATTTCATCGGTCAGTACCTACAGTTTGAAAAAAATCAATTTTTGCATAAATTTGAAGAAGAACTTCAAATGATCACCAAATCTCAACAATCAATGGGCATCAGAGAAGCTATTTTACAGGAAGTTAAGGAACAGGGAATTGAACAGGGGATCGAACAGGGAATTGAACAGGGAATTCTAGTGGCCCGTTGCTGGAAAAAAGGTATGAGCCCGCAGGAAATTGCGGATCAGGTGAATATGCCCCTGGAAAAAATAGAAGCGATCATTGCCGAATTGCAAAAGGAAAGCTAATTGCTATAAAGCAGAAGAGCCGCAAGTCAACCATCAAAAGCCAAAGTTAAAAACAGACTTACGACTAATGACTGATTGACTTACGACCAAATTATTCTACCCCCGAATCCGCTTGATCAGCGCCAAAGCCGCGGCAGTCTGTTCTTTCAATGTATCGAAATCCCGGTTCTTCAGAATATCACTGCTGATGAGCTGCGAGCCCATGCCCACACAGGTAACCCCCGCACCGAACCAGCCTTTCAGATTGCTTTCTTCGGGAGTCACCCCGCCGGTAGGCATAATGCTCAGCCAGGGGCACGGGCCTTTGATGGCTTTCACAAAATCAGGGCCATAAGTAGAACCCGGAAACAGTTTCACTACTTCACAGCCCAGCTCGTGTGCCCGGTTGATCTCCGTCAGCGAACCGCAACCGGGAGACCACATCACCTTCCGTCGGTTGCAGACGGCTGCAATTTCGTCTACCAACATGGGGCTGACGATGAAGTTGGCACCCAACTGCAAATACAGTGATGTTGTACCGGCATCGATAACCGAGCCAACGCCCAGTATCATACCCGGTAATTCCTTCAGTGCATATTTGTTAAGCGCGGCGAAGACTTCATGGGCGAAATCTCCCCGGTTGGTAAATTCCAGTACCCTTGCACCGCCTTCGTAGCAAGCTTTAAGTACTTCCTTGCCCAGTTCGATATCTGCGTGATAAAACAAGGGGACCATGCCGGTATCGGCCATAGCCCGGGCCACTTCAATTCTGGTGTATTTAGCCATATTATTTCTTTATGAAAATATCTTGATTGGTTTGGAGATCGGCGATGTAATAGGTGAGGAAGTGAGTGGGTGATGAAACTAATGTGCAAAATTTCTGAGTATACACGCTCACTCACTCACCTATCACCTGCTCACCTCTGTTTATCTGCTAACCCGGCCACTCGCGTCGCCACTCATCAGTTTGCTCACTTCATCTACCGTCACTAGGTTGGCGTCGCCGTAGATGGTGTGTTTGAGGCAGGAAGCTGCTACTGCGAAATTTAGGGCTTTCTGATCGTTATCCGGCCAGGTGATCAGGCCATAGATCAAACCGCCCATAAAGCTGTCACCACCGCCCACACGATCCACAATATGCGTGATCTGGTAGGTCGGAGATTCCAGTAGTTCTTTCCCGTTATAAAGCACACCGGACCAGGTATTATGTGAAGCACTGATCGATCCCCGCAAGGTTACGATGATCTTTTTGGCCCGGGGGAATCTGGCCATAAGTTGTTTACCTACGGAAATGTACGCCTGGGCATCGATCGTATCGCCCTGTGTTACATCAACGCCCTCCGGATGGATATCAAAGTGTTTTTCGGCGTCTTCTTCATTTCCCAGGATGATGTCGCAACCTTCAACCAGTGCCGGCATGATCTCACCCGGTTTTTTGCCGTACTGCCAGAGATTTTTCCGGTAATTAAGATCGGTAGAAACCGTTACTCCCAGCTGGTTGGCAGCCTGAATGGCTTCCAGACAAACATCGGCTGCCGCCTGGGAAATAGCCGGTGTAATGCCCGTCCAGTGGAACCACTGGGCATCTTTGAAAACCTCTTCCCAATCGATGCTGCCTTTGGCGATGGTGGAAATAGAGGAATGCGCCCGGTCGTAAATAACCTTACTAGCGCGGCTCACTGCACCCATTTCCAGGAAATAAATGCCCAGGCGTTCACCGCCGCGAATGATATGTTGGGTGCCGACGCCGTATTTGCGCATGGCCATCACTGCACAATCGCCAATATCATTAGCGGGAAGGCGGGTTACAAATTCAGTGGGGATGCCGTAATTGGCCAGGGAAACGGCTACGTTGCTCTCGCCGCCGCCGTATACTACGTCAAATACATTTGCCTGGGAGAAGCGTTGAAACCCCGGAGGCGTCAGACGCAGCATGATCTCCCCGAAGGTGACTACTTTTTTCATGAAGGATAGCTGTGTTTTTTGAGTTCTTGAATGTTTTTAATGGGATCACAAATTAGGTGCCAGGTTCTAGGTGTTCGGGAGTGCCAAGTACCAAAAAACCGGAAACGGCTACCTGATTTTCGGCTTACTTACCGAATCCAAAATAGTTTTTCGCATTATAGTAGCAGATGTCGGCGATGATCTTACCGATCCAGGGAAGGTCATGGGGGAGGAGTCCCTGCTCCACATCTTTTCCAAACATATTGCACAACAAGCGCCGGAAGTATTCATGACGGGGGAAGGAGAGGAAGCTCCGGCTGTCGGTTAGCATACCGACAAAGCGGCTCAGCAGTCCCATGTTGGAAAGCGCATTCATCTGTTTTTCCATACCGTCGAGTTGATCCAGGAACCACCAGGCCGAACCGAATTGCATTTTCCCGGGGAAACTACCATCGTTGAAATTGCCGATCATGGTGGCCATGACTTCATTATCGCCGGGATTGAGATTGTACAGTATAGTTTTTGTCAACTGGTCTTTGACATCCAGGTTGTCCAGGAATTTACCCAGGGCCCGGGCCTGACTAAAATCTCCGATGCTGTCAAAACCAGTGTCGGGTCCGAGGGTCTTCATCATTCGGCGGCTATTGTTCCGTAGCGCTCCCAGGTGGAACTGTTGGGTCCAGCCCAGGCTATGGTAGAGCCTACCCAGTTCGGTTAATATGGCCGACATGAAGAGAATGGCTTCCCCATCATACAGTTCCTTACCGGCCAGTCTTTTTTGAATAAGGGCATCGAGATCGGCCTCGCTGTAATCGGCGGCGTAGATCTGTTCCAGCCCGTGGTCGGCCAGCCGGCAACCCCGGTTATGGAAATATTCGGCCCGCTTAGCCAGTGCCGCTATCAGCCCTTCGAAAGTTTCGGTGTTAATGCCGGTCAGATCACCCAGTTTCCGGATGTAATCCGGGAAAATAGCGGCCTGGATCAGTATGGCTTTGTCCGGACGGAAAGCAGGGAAGACTTTAATTTGGCAGTTATCGGCTTCAATTGCTGCGTGTTCTGACAGATTATCCAATGGATCATCCGTGGTGCAGACGATCTCTACGTTCATTTTGGTGAGCAGACCACGCACGCTATATTCCGGAGTGTGCAGCAGAGATGAGCAATGGTCATATATGGACCGTGCTGATTTTTCGTGCAGCAATTCATCTACATCAAAATAGCGCTTCAACTCCAGGTGCGTCCAGTGATACAACGGGTTACGCATGGTATAGGGTACCGTTTCGGCCCAGCTGTGAAACTTATCGTAGTCATCGGCATCACCGGTAATATACTTTTCCGGTACGCCATTCGTGCGCATGGCCCTCCACTTATAATGATCGCCGTTCAACCAAACCCGGGTAATATTTTCAAACTTCTTGTCACCGGCAATTTCATCCGGTGGTAAATGACAGTGATAATCAATAATAGGCAGACCGGAGGCGTATTCGTGATAGAGGCTGCGGGCAGTTTCGTTTGTCAACAAAAAATGTTCATCCAGAAATGTATTTACCTGTGGATCAACTTGGGCTTGATGTGGCATAGTCGATTAATTTTGTTGTAAGACGAACAAGGGTACTTTTACCCTTATCTATCCTAAGGGGTCAGTAAACTGGTTGTCAGTTGTCAGTTATTACGTGAGTGTAAGATTACCGGCTTTAGCCGAATGAAAAAAACTGAGGGATCAACAGGCTGGCCAGTATCCAAAACATCAGATTCAGTAAAACGCCAACCTTGAGAAAATCCATGAATTTATATTGCCCGGCGCTGTACACCATCGTATTGGTCTGATAGCCGATCGGCGTGGAAAAACTGGAAGAAGCCGCAAAAGTGACCGCCATCAGGAACGGTGTTGGATTTACTTCCATGTTATCCGCTGCCGTAATGGCAATGGGGGCAAGCAAGGCTGCCGTCGCATTATTGGACATGATCTCAGTCAGCAGGGAAGTGGTCAGATACAGACCGGACAAGACAGCAATTGGCCCCCACTGTCCGAGATGATCTACTATGCTGTTGGCAATAACTTTATCCAGACCACTGTTGTGCATGGCGGTTCCCATACTCAGGGCGCCTGCCAGCAGAAAAACGATCTTCCAGTTGATGGCCTCGTAAACTTCCTTCATATTCAAAGTCCGGCTTACCACCAACAGTATCACCCCGATCATCGTACCAGTCATTATGGATGTCCATCCGGCCGTGGCAGCAACAATGATCCCAAAGATCAGGAAGAGCACCAGATAGAAACGCTTCCGATTGAAATCCTGCAAATAGTCTTCCGATAGCAGCACGAAGGGCGCATCTTGTTCCGCTTCCAGCTTTTTCAACTCTTTAATATAATGTTTTTTCACTTGTGCCAGGATAACATCTCCGGCTTTTAGTTTTACCTGGTATAATTGTTCGTGCAACACCTCCTCGCGGTGGCGAATGGCCAATGGAATGGCCCGGAAACGGCGACGGAAGTCGAGTTCTCCCAGCAACTTGCGGTCAAATTCCGAATTGGCGGTAATGACCAGTTCCACCAGCGCGGAATTTTCCGACTCGATCTGTTCATCGGCCAGTTTCATGGGAGAACTGATCTGTATCCGGGCCCGGTCCTTTAGGTTTTTGATCTTTTTGACGTCGCAGCGGATTTTCAAAAGGTCGCCTGCCTGTAAGCGGAGGTCGCCGGGCGGCAGCGTAAAGCGGGTGCCGTTCCGTCTTACCTCGATGATGTCCATCTCCAGTTCTTTCACCAGTGGAGAGTCCATAATGCGTTTGCCAACGGAGGCCGCACCCTCCAGCAGTTCGATCTCGGTGAGATAATCCCGCATGCCGAACTTCTCTTTCAGGTCTTTTTCTGGCTTTCGGTCCGGGAGCAGGCGCAGCCCGACCAGGGCCATGAACAGCACGCCGGCCAACAGCAACAGCAAACCGACCGGAGCCATCTGGAACATACTGAACGCCGGTAGCCCGTTGCTTTCCGCGATGCCGCTCACCAGTATGTTGGTAGAGGTGCCGATCAGGGTACAGACGCCACCGAAAATGGACGCAAAAGAAAGAGGAATGAGTAATTTGGTGGGAGAAACTCCGGAGGCATGAGCTATCTGAATGACCACCGGGATAAAAACGGCTACCACGGGCGTGTTATTCACAAAAGCGGAGATGATCGCGATCAGCATCATCATACACATCACTCCCAAACGGTAATGGTAGCGGAAAAGCGCAGACAAGCGGTGCGCCAGGAATTGCAATGCCCCAGTTTTCAGCAGGGCTGCACTCAGGACGAACATGAAGGCTACAGTCAGGGTCGCATTATTGCTAAAGCCGGCTACGCCTTCTTCCGGGCTTACCACGCCGAATACGATCAGCAACGCCATGATCACCATAGCCACCAGATCTACGGAGAGCCATTCACTGGCAAACATAATAATGGCCAAAATGACCACGACAAGTGTCACTATAGCGTCGTATCCCATCTATGTGTTGAATTCAGGTAATTTTGTTTATTTGCGTATTGGGTACGAAGAGAAAGGGTAGCGTGTTTCAGTGCCGTACTCAAATTGTTCCGTTCGCTCCGATTTTGCCGCCCAAAGGTAACACTCCGTTTATAACTTTCTTAGCCAGGACAATATTTCTCTTTTTAAATGCGGGGCGGAATGACTCCATGAGGCCGAATCGAGATGTGTCCCCGAGGGCAACGTAATAAAATGAATGGTTTCCGGAGCCACCCGGCTAATGTGATCGTGAAAAGACCGGGCACTCGCAAATTCTACCATACCGTCTTTTTCTCCGTGAATACACAGAACTGGTTGTGGAACGGAACCGGAAAGATGGGATACGGGATTGGCCAGTTCGAACTGCCGGCTGTTTCTCCTTCCGGCAAATGCCCATAATGCGATCGTATTACGCATTTGTGTCAGATCCAGGGGAGCGCCGCAGACAAACAAGCCCGAAAAAATACCGGGATCAACCTGGAGTTCCCGCAAAGCGTTCCAGTCGTAATATAGAAGTGCGGCCAGATTACCTCCTGCCGACATACCCCCCAGTACGATCTTTTGCCCTTCCCATCCCTTGCTTTTTTGCAGTTCGTTGACTTGCTGAAGTACCTGATTGAGGTCCTTCCGGATATCGAAGTAATTGTGGCCAGGTGTGCGCCGTAGAGAAGGGAGCACTACGGGAAGGCCCTCTTCGTGGAAAGGCAGCGCAAAAGAAGTGAAGTTTTCCGGCCGGCCGAATTTCCACCCGCCTCCGTGAAAATAAACAACGAGTTTTTCCGGTTGAAGCGCACCGGAAGGCGGAGGCACATACATAAAGTATTGCCGGGCATGTTTCCCGTAAGGGATCCTTTCCGGCCGAAGCCTACTGGTGTCTACTCTATGCAATTGCAGCCAGTATTCAGGAAGGTGCAGCACTTCGTGCAGAGTAGTTGCTTTTGGGGTAAAAAGGTAAAGTAATCCCGCAAGCAGAGCCATTCCAAAGAGGATCAGAAAGATAGCCATAACAGATACTTGATTTAATGTGCAACTGCCGACAAAAGACCGATAAAAAATGAAAAAAATCAATAATTTCCAATGTTAGAGAGACAGCGTTATGTCGGTTTTGTTCGTTCTATATGCAAATTGTAATAGCATAAATTAACTATTCCTCAGGTAAGAATAATTGGTTTTTAGTTGGTTTTGTTTGTTAGTAAGGAAGGGTGTAGCTTGCTGCACCCTTTGCTTTTTTTTCGGAGATGATTGTATTTTTACCAACCTTTTTGTCGTCGAGCAGAGTCTTTTCATAAGTATAACAAAGATGCGATGAATGGCATCGAAAGCAGTAAATTTATTGGCTTCCAGAGGGGCTTTACTGTAGTTGTGCATTCCTTTGAATTAATTACCACTAGATATGAATAAGACATTATGCCTCTCTTTTCTCTTTATTTTCGCGGTTACCTCTCTTCCGGCGCAGATCCGACAACATGCGAAAAGCTTTCAGGTGTATCTGTG
>JAGQXH010000413.1 GCA_020436695.1 Lewinella sp.
CGTTAAAGAAAAAATAATACCGCTCGGGCAATGCAAACATCCTGATGTAAATACGTTTAAAAAATGTCATTAACTTTATCATAATCACACATTAATACTAACCCCCCAAAGTTTACGCCATGACAGATAACAGATACATGCTGCTGTTTTTAATGATGTTGGCCGGTTGGAGCCCACTGGCGGCACAAATTTCGCAGACGCCTGAGCATTTGAAGTATATCGATGATTACAAGGATATTGCCATCCGGGAAATGGAGCGTGCCGGTATCCCCGCCAGTATTAAACTGGCTCAGGGTATACTGGAGTCCAATGCCGGGCAAAGCTACTTGGCTAAGCGAGCCAATAATCACTTCGGTATCAAATGCGGTGACAACTGGAATGGTAAAACCGTGTATCGCAAAGATGATGACTACGATGCGCGGGGGAAACTGGTAGAATCCTGTTTTCGCTCCTACCGCACGGTGGAAGCCTGCTATGTGGCGCATTCGGAGTTCTTGCGCGACCCCAAGAAAACTTATCGCTATGGTTTTCTTTTCCAGCTGGATCCTACCGATTACAAACGCTGGGCTTACGGCCTGAAGAAAGCCGGTTACGCCACCAGTGCTACCTATCCGGAAAAGCTAATCGAGATTATTGAGCGCTACGCATTGTATCAGTATGATAATATGTCGAGCATTGATCTGGATACGCCGGGCAGTGACCTCATTGCCGGTGTGATCATGCAGACCAATGATGTAAAGTATACGCTCGCCACACCGCAGGAGACGGTGGCAGAAATTGCCGACCGTACGGATATTGCCCTGCGAAAACTGATCGAATACAACGAACATCTTACCGGAGCCAACCAGGTACTGAAGGAGGGAGAAAAAGTGTATCTGCAGAAAAAGCGTAATTCCTACCGCGGTCAGCAGCAATACCACAAGGTGACGGCAGGGCAGACTATGATGGATATTTCCAATCTCTATGGCCTGAAACTTGACAAGTTGTACCAGAGGAATCGGATTCCGGAAGGTCGCGAACCGGCCGTAAATGAAGAGATCAAACTGCGGGGCACCAAAGTAAAAGTGCCGCCGAGCCTGCGTCCTCCGGGAGCCGTTATTGAAAAGCCCGATCCGGTTATTGTGGATGATGATGACTTCATGGATGAAGACAATCTACCGGACACGGATCGCCCGGAATTTCCGACTGATCCACTTCCTGATACGGATGTAACCACTAACCCGGAGCCGCCGGTAGTGATCCGTCCACCAGTTGTCAGCAATCCACCGGTTGATGAAAATACAGATGATCCTTTTGAGAATGACAATCTGCCTCCGGCTACCAACCAGCCGGATCCACTGCCCCCGCCGGTAGTGATCGCCCGTCCGCCGGTCGACAATACACCATCGCCTGTAGTCACGACTCCCGTGCCAGATCGGCCAGTTGAGCCGGAGCCCATACCTGATACGCCATCCACTGTCTATCATCAGGTAGCTAAAGGAGATACCCTTTGGAACATCTCCCAGCGCTACGGTCTGACGGTGGACAAACTGAAGCAACTTAATGGTCTAAGCAATAATACAATCAGTATCGGACAGGAATTGCGCGTTAAGTGATGTTGTAATTCTGTGATCCGGTGATGTAGGTTGGGTTTAGATCGTCCCATTGCCCGCAATTTTTGAGGACGTGGAGTTGGGATACTACAATGCTGCGATGGTTTGATAATCATCGCAGCATTGTAGTATCATGGCATTTTTAACCTCAAAAAAATTTATCTTGCGGTGAATAACGACATTAGTCATAAAGTTGTAAGTCACCAGTCGTAAGTCGGTCTGATCATGACCAGGGACTTACGACTGATGACTTAAGACTCATGGACTACGCATCAATACACCGCTATGAAAAAATTACTATTACTCGCGAGTGGCTTACTATTCCTTTCTGCGCTTGTAGCTCAAAGTTCAGCCTTCGGTGTTAAGGGAGGATTGACCGTCGGTGTCCAGCAATGGGGTGGCTTTGAACAGGACCCTCTTCTAAAGTATCACGGCATTGCCTTTATTGAATCCTACGATCCCGACGAACCTTTTGCCGTATTTGCCCAGTTGGGATACCATCAAAAGGGTAGCGCCATCCGGAACCGAAACTATCGCGATCTGAGCGGCACCGGTTTTATACGACCTCCAGCCCGGGAGTTTATTTTCAACAATTTGTCTTTAACCCTTGGTGCCAAACAAAAATTTCCATTATCCGGTAGTACCCAGTGGTACTGGTTGCTGGGGGTAAGGGGAGATTATACACTGGATACTAACCTCGATGAATATAACGAGATCAACCTTGTCTATCCGATCTATCCACTCGACAGCGATCTCTTTATCCGGGATTTCAATTATGGTATCACTTTCGGTGCCGGTATTGATTTTCCCATTGCTGACCTTATCGGTATTCTGCTGGAATTTTCCGTCAGTCCCGATCTTTCCTATCAATATGTACAGCCTGCTGTGGGTAACGTGGTGGACCCGTATACGGGCGGCACCCGCGTCATTAACGAACGCCGTATTCGCAATATGGTGTTTGAAGTCACACTGGGTTTCCGGTTTTTGCGACTGGTGGAATATGTTGATTAGGAGAGAAAAAGTCGTAGGGGATTGGATCAAGAGAAGTTGCTCAATCAGGCGTGTCATTTCCCGATGAAGCAGAGCGTGTTCAGGTGTTCGTGTTTTGACGTGCTCACGAGCACCTGAACACCTAAACACGCTCCCTACATTTTCCTTCAAGTTTTTTCCTTAATAAAAAAGTTGATAAATTTTGATTGTTGTAACAAAAAATTTATATTTGCAATATATTGTAACAAAAAGTTGAATCACCTCTTAAATCAAAAAATATGGCAGCGGATAAAGACGCCAAAATGAAAGCGCTCCAACTAACCATTGATCGCCTGGATAAGACCTACGGAAAAGGCACTATTATGCGGCTGGGCGATAAGCAGGCCATTGAAGTGGAGACTATTTCTTCCGGCTCTCTGGGGCTGGACATCGCTCTGGGCGTTAACGGATACCCCAAAGGACGTATTGTTGAAATATACGGACCGGAATCTTCCGGTAAAACCACCCTGGCTATCCATGCAATGGCAGAATGCCAGAAGAAAGGTGGTATTGCTGCCTTTGTTGATGCCGAACACGCATTTGACCGCTTCTACGCCGAAAGCCTGGGTGTAGACACTGAAAATCTGCTGATCTCTCAACCGGATAACGGAGAGCAGGCGCTTGAGATCGCCGAAAACCTGATCCGTTCCGGTGCTATTGATATTTTGGTGGTCGACTCTGTAGCTGCACTGGTGCCGCGGAGTGAGATCGAGGGTGAGATGGGTGATTCCAAAATGGGCCTACAGGCTCGGTTGATGTCACAGGCTATGCGGAAACTGACGGCTACCATCGGTCGTACCGGTTGTTGCTGCATTTTCATCAATCAGCTGCGTGAAAAGATCGGGGTAATGTTTGGTAATCCCGAAACGACTACCGGTGGTAATGCACTAAAATTTTACGCTTCTATGCGTTTGGATATCCGCCGTTCCGGTTCCGCACTTAAGGATAAGGAAGGTAATGTGGTGGGTAACCACGTGAAAGTGAAGGTTGTCAAGAACAAACTGGCACCCCCTTTCCGTATTGCTGAATTCGACATTATGTTTGGTGAAGGGATCTCCAAAGTAGGAGAGATCGTCGACCTGGGAGTGGATCACGACATCATCCAGAAGAGCGGCGCCTGGTATGCTTACAACGACGCCAAGATCGCACAGGGTCGGGATGCTGCCAAGCAGTTCCTCCTGGATAATCCGGAAGTAGCCGATGAGATCGAAAAGAAAGTCAAAGCTAAGATTACCGGCGTTGATGAGAATGGTGAGCATCCCCAAAAAGGGAAAAGCAATGCTAAGGCTAACGGTGTAGCTTCAGAAGCTGAATAACATCCGGTCTGAGCGCATTAAAATACATTTAGGAAATCCCGATCCCCGTTAAATTTGAGGATCGGGATTTCCTTTTTGGTTAGTATACTATCCACTTAACGGCATTTGCAGTAGATTTCACAAAAATCCCATCCTATTTTATAACCTTTTCCGGAAATTCAAGTAAAAAGGAGTTTGGAGTAAGTTCGTAATCGAAAGTAAAATGAGCACGCTGGATCGGGTGCTCTATTATTGCAAAATAATTGATCCAACCTGTAAAAAAATGTGGTTCCTTCAGCCCAATTACTATCCAGCCATATTCATATACCGGTTTAAAAACTTAAAAGTAGATCTTAACTGGCACCCTTTGTATTACTTCCCCCCCCCTTGAGGTTCCAGGTAGGTGCAATACGTCAACAATCAAACACTCCTGAAATGTCATGAAACGCATACTAGCTTTATTGTTTGTGTCGCTTTTTCTTATTCCTTACAGCTTTGCCCAAAGAAAGATCGCGGTGGTCGATATCGAATCTACCGTGAATCAATGGAATCGTGCGGTTCAGCTCGATTATATGTTAACAGAGAAAGGTCAGGCGCTGCAGAAA
Source organism: Lewinella sp. (assembly GCA_020436695.1). Lineage (GTDB taxonomy): Bacteria > Bacteroidota > Bacteroidia > Chitinophagales > Saprospiraceae > Flavilitoribacter. Next base: position 4,522 of record JAGQXH010000413.1, read on the forward strand.
ATGGTGAATACCTGGCTGGACAAACTCCAGGTCAAATACGAACAATACGATAACCAGCTCGGTACTCCCACCCAGCAGAGCGAACTGGCTGGTAATATTTTGTCAGGTCAGGAAGAGATCCTGTTGTTCGAGCAAATACTGGTAGACTCCATTCCTATTTATCGCGGTGAAGTGATCCAGATGATTGAAAATCAAATACAGCAAACCATCGATGGTGTTGCCTTAGCTAATGGTTATGATCTGGTGATTGCCAAAGACAATATTTTGTTTTATCGGGGTAAGGAGATCGATGAGCTGATCGTAAGCCATACCGACATTGACCTAAAAGACATCAAGGCCAGCGTATCGGCAATCGAGAGCAAACTGCGTACCTGGATAGAAGAGTATACAGAGCGTATTGAACAATATTAGTTGTAGGCTTACAAACCAAAAGGCCGCGAAAATTTTGAATCTTTTGAATTTTAGAAGATCTTGAAAAGGTGAAATGATAACTCCTTATTAGCGTAACGGAAAAATAATGGAACGGCTGAGCGCCTTTATAAGATCTAAGATCGATATCCCGCAGGAGACACTTTCCGAAATAATTAATCACTTTGAGGTGAGATCTGTAAGAAAGAATAGGTATCTGATCAGACAGGGTCAGTACATGAACTACTACTATTTTGTGAATTCGGGTGGGTTGCGGGTTTATTTAGAACACGATGATAGAGCGTTCACTGCCTGGATGTCCTTTGAAAATAATTTCATTGTTGATATTGCCAGTATCAGCTTAAGACAGCCTTCCATTTATAATATACAGGCCATTGAAGATACGGAGCTGTTTGCCATAAGCTGTGAGAATATGGATATGCTCTACAAAAAATACAATGCATGGCAGGAATTTGGTCGTAAGCTCTGGGAGAACGCCTTTTTGGAAGTAGTGACTGAAATGGTCGGTCATCAAACACTCTCCGCCGAAGAAAGATACCTGAAGTTCATGGAGCGATCTGAGATCATGCAGCGTATTCCGTTAAAACAACTTTCCTCCTTCCTGGGAATAACACCCACGTCTCTAAGTAGGATCAGGAAAAATCTACAGCACAGAACAGATCCTGATCAGGGCGACAGGTACTGATGTCTAATAGGAAGATTGCTGCTCATTTCTTGCCATTTGGCAATTTTTGCCCTTCTCTTAGTCCATAGTTTTGTGACATCGATATTGAATAAATCAAAAGTCACATTACTTATGAAAGAGAAGCAGATCTTACTGAATGAAGGTGATCGTACCATCAACTATTTGCAGCAAGGTACAGGCGATATCTGCCTGCTATTCCTACACGGTTGGTGCATCAACAGCGCTTACTGGGCCAATCAACTCTCCTATTTCTCAACCCAATTTTCGGTATACGCTCCTGATTTGCCCGGCTTTGGAAAATCGATAGCGCATAGAGACAGTTGGACCATCAAAGCTTTTGCCAATGACATCATTGATTTTATCCACGCACTGGAACTGAAAAACGTGGTTGTCATAGCTCATTCCATGGCAGGGGAAATCATGTTAGAAATGGCATTGGCCGGTCGGATCGATCTCGTAGGTCTCATCGGCGTGGATAACTTTAAATTCGTAGATGTAGAATTTACGCCCGATCAACTGGAACAATTCCAGGCATTTCTTCCATTACTTCAAAGCGACTTCAGATCCCATGCTCCGGTCTACGCCGAAAATATGTTGTTTCATCCGGGTACGCCGGGAGAAATACAGAAACGAGTCAAATCTGACTTTTCTGCTGCGGATCCACAGGTGGGATACGGCTCTTTTGTCAACTTGATGCAGTACGCTACTAATGTACCTTCGAAACTGGAATTGCTGTCTAATAAACTGCATCTCGTCAATACCAGTTTCCCTCCGACAAATGTTCAAGGTCTGGCTACCCGCTGTCGATATGGCTATGAGCTACGGACTATTGAAGCATGCGGTCATTATCCCATGCTGGAAAAGCCGGTGGAATTCAACAGGCTTCTGCAAAGTACCTTGAGTGAAATAATGGTTGAGGCTCCGGTCTAATAGACTGATTCATTAAACCGTCTCCTTAAACCTTTTCTTCAGGGCAAACAATTCATCCCGGTACTGGGCCGCTGAAATAAAATCCAGTTCCTTGGCGGCCTTCTTCATTTTTTCTTCCGTTTCGGCCATCATGCGTTCGATCTGATCACGGGTGAGATAACCCACAATGGGATCGGCGGCAATACTCGGCTGCTCCGGCTCGATATAGGCATTCTGATTTTTGCCCCTGATATCGAGAATGGATTTCTGATTCAGGATCTCCTCGCGGGTTCGACTGACCGTTCGAGGAGTAATACCGTGTTCTTCATTGTATTCCATCTGAATAGCACGCCGGCGGTTGGTTTCATCAATAGTCTGCCGCATGGAATCGGTGATCTTATCGGCATAGAATATGACCAGGCCGTTGGAGTTACGAGCCGCTCGCCCGGCCGTTTGGGTGAGTGAGCGGTCGTTGCGAAGAAAGCCCTCTTTATCAGCGTCCAGGATGGCGACAAGAGATACTTCCGGCAGGTCAAGTCCTTCCCGAAGCAGGTTGACACCGACGAGCACATCAAATTCGCCCAAACGAAGGTCCCGAATGATCTCCACCCGTTCCATCGTATCCACTTCCGAGTGAATGTAGCGTACTTTGACGCTCATCTTGGTGAGGTATTTGGTAAGCTCTTCCGACATACGCTTGGTCAACGTCGTTACCAGTACCCGTTCCTTGCACTTAATGCGTTCGTCAATTTCTTCCATCAGGTCATCGATCTGGTTCAGGCTGGGACGAACATCGATCGGCGGATCGAGTAACCCCGTCGGACGAATAAGCTGCTCAACGATCAGGCCGCCGGTTTGTTCCAGTTCGTATTCACCGGGGGTGGCGCTTACATAGATCACCTGATTGGTCAATCCTTCAAACTCAGTGAAGTTGAGCGGCCGGTTATCCATGGCCGAAGGTAGCCGGAATCCGTAACTGACCAGATTGAGCTTACGTGCCCGGTCGCCACCGTACATGCCACGCACCTGCGGAAGGGTCACGTGGCTCTC
>JAGQXH010000414.1 GCA_020436695.1 Lewinella sp.
TTTATTATTTGACGGCCACTTTAAAACCGAGAATAAGGAAAGGACTTTGGTGGGCAGCGGTATTGTACACCGGAGGTCTTGCCATCAGTTCCCAAGCCAACTTCTGGAACGACACGCGCTATCGGGCACGCCCTCTGGTACAGGAATTAGGCTCGGGGAAAAGCATCCGTTATTCCGGTTACGCCTGGATACCGGGTATGCCGGGTGACCGCAATCACGATCCGGCCGATCCGGACCTTTGGGTCATACATGAAGCATTTTATGGCCGCGTCTGGAAATATTTCACCACCCCATTTAAGGTGCCCCGGTGTTGTAATGAAGTGTACAATTGCCCACCGGAAGAAGTGTGTCGAAATTATCAGGCCCTGCTTCGCGGAGAACTGGATTATAAACTGGTCGGCTACTACCCTACCCGGGAATATTTTCCGGAGCGACTTCTTTTTAAATACCTGTTTGGGAGCTATGAGACTTTTTTGGGAGATGTGAGGGTTTATCAGCGGGAGGGAGAGTGAGTGAGTAACCATACACCTCCCACGTTCCAAATATTTACTGCTTAACCAAACGCAGCAAGCGCATTTCATCATTCATTTGCAGATGATAATAATAGGTTCCGGCCGCCAAACCGTTGAGATCCGTTCTAAGACTAAACAACCCGGCGGGCATCTGCTCGTCCAACAGTGTCCTGATTTGTCGGCCATTAGTATCGAGCAAAAGGATCTGTAGCTGCCCCGAATGATTCAACGCATAATGTAACCGATGATAGTTGCCGGTGGGATTGGGAAAAGACGATAGGATCACCAGTTCATTACTTCTTACAGCTTCAAGCACAGGAGTAGTAGCGCGTGGTGGATTTGTCGGTGCCGGAACGTCCTGCATGCTTTTCGGCCCACTGGCCGAGGTCGCCTGCTGCAAATGGTTACTGCCGGCCTGGGTGTAATAGGCCGCACCGAAAGCTTCCCCGCTGCCCGCCTGCAATATTGGTGAGAAGTACCAGTTTGCCTGAGCTTTTTCCGGCTTTACATCCAAGATATAATAGCCGTGCTGCACCAGATCGACGTATTTCATATGCGGATTCGGATTGCCCAGGCTAACGGTACCATTGGCCACTTTAGCCTCTTTGTTGATCTGTAATTGGATGGCCAACGCAGCCAGGGCACCGGCATTTTCATCGAAATTAGCCGAAGTGATACTAGGTGTGGCAAATTCTACAGCCACGGAGCCCACGCCGGTTGCCGCATCATACTTGTCGTTTGCCTGATAAAAAGGCTGTAGACCCAGCTCCTGCACTTCCTGCAAAGTCACCGCTACCGGCGGATCGGCAATATCGAAGCCGAAACTACAGTGAAAATCACCGGTCAGGATCACCACATTATCAATGACATTTCCGGAAATATAATTAATGATCTCCGTACGTTCGGCCGGATAGCCGTCCCAGATATCGAGGAAAGCGCTTTCTGTGGCCGCATATGTGGAATCGACCAGGGAGCCGGCCCAGCCAACATTTAGTTCAGCAAAGATCACCTGCTGACCGATGATCTTCCATTGTGCCGTTGAATTGTCCAACTGATCTTTCAGCCAGGCCTTCTGCTCCACACCGAGTATCGTCCGGTCCGGATCATACAGCGCCTCATCCTCAATGTCATTGATCTGTTGTTCCCGGCCTTCCAGCCGGGTATCCAGCAGAATAAGATCGATCAGGTCACCGTATTGAATCCGGCGATATACCTGCGACTGAGCATTATCCCGAATGGGAATCCACTCAAAATAAGCCTGTTTGGCATGTTGCTTTCGGTCGGTCCAACTGCCTTCAGTGGCCTCGTCGTGGTTTTCCGCCCCCAGCGCGTAACTATCATTGGCTGATTCATGATCATCCCAGATGGTAATGAACGGATACTGCTGGTGCAGGCGGATCAAATTAGTATCCAGCCGATAGGTGGAGTATCGGGTCCGATAATCCTCCAGGCTGATGATCTCATGTTCCGGCTCTAAGTTCCGATCCTGCCACACTACATTATTACCATAGACCCGATCAGCGTATTCGTAGATGTAATCCCCGAGGTGAATAATGGCATCCAGGTCAGTCCGTTTGGCCAGTTGGCCATACGCGTTGAAGTAGCCGGCCTGATAATTGCTACAACTTACTACCCCGAACTTAAAGTGATCGATATTACCGGCAATGGGTGTGGTTTTAGTTTTTCCGGTCAGCGAATGTCGTCCAAGGGCCGTGAAGCCGTAGTAATAAGTGGTGCCGGGGTCTAATCCGGATACATCTACTTTGACAGTGAAGTCTTGCTGGAGCGTAGCCATGGCATTCCCCGAAGCGATCACATTGCTTAACTCCGGGTCGGTAGCCATCCTCCATTCGACCGGCACTTCGCCTGGTCCCAGGTCTTCGGGTGTCACCCGGGTCCAGATAATGACCCGATCAGAGAGCGGGTCCCCGGAAGCCACACCGTGATAGAAAGGCGCCCAGTCGGGATTGAATTGCGGACCATCGCCCCGGGCACTACCGCGGTCATGCTGGTAGAGCGTAGCGCCTTTCCCCAGGCTGTTAGGTTGATCGATCTGGGCAGGTAAGCTTACATACACGAAGCAGCTGATGGATAAGAGCAGGCTTCGAAAGCAATATAGTTTGGAGGTTGGAAACATTGGGTGATCTAGGTTTGACTGCGAGTTGGAACGACCCGAGCTCGCACCGCAAATTCGCTAAAATACCCGATTATCCAGCACGTTATGCGGAAAAGTAGGTGGTGGCGGGGCAGGAATTTTTTTCAACTCCTCGTCGGAAGTAGCTCTTCTACGGAGCAATTCCAGTTGAATACTTTCCAGTCCTTTGCGCATTGCCCAGTGGTGGTTAGCCGCAAAAATGGGCTTCATCAAAAAGGACAGGTGGCGCAGTATGGGCTTGTCGGCGCTGATCTTCCAGTCGTAGGTAACGCGGCACTGCTGGTCGTCCTTTTTTTCGATGGTCCAACGTCCCTGTCCGGTCAGGTCACCGAAGGCTTCGAGCGCCAACGTGTTAGGGAAAACCTTTTCCGTGCTGCGGAATTTCCATTTCAGGGTGTACGGCAGCCAGCCTTTGGTGTACAATTCCACTACTTTTCCTAAACCATTGGTATCTCCCGGTTCCAGTATACGCAGATCGAGGTAGACGGCAGGCCACCAGCGCGGCAGCGCGGACGGTTCATCCAGTATACGAAATATCTCCTCGGCCTGGGCGTTCAGTTGCCAATGAGTGACGAAGTGGTAGTGGTTAGTGGGTTGCATTGGGGCGGTGTTTGATATATCAAAGATAGGCATTCCCTCTAGTCGAGCAAACTACCCCGAATCCCCAGAACCCGGCCTAAGGAAACAACCCAAACTCCGCATCATACTGCATCAAACAATACACAATAGCCGCCAGCAGTAACAACTGCGGAAACCAGCCGAAAAATAAGATCCAGGCGTGCGCCGTCCAGCGTTCAAAGAAATTGAAGCGGAACCATTCGGTACGCCCGGCACCCCGGCCGGCATTATGAAAGAAAAAACGAGTCGTGAGAAAATAATTGTGGAGGAATTTTTCTACCCCGCGGGCAAAGAACACCTTGCGGCAAACGACAATACTAACATTCGCCTGTACGCCTTTTCGGACGGTCGACAGGCGACGTTTCGGCTGTTTTGATATACCGATCTTGTGTTTGCGGCTTCCCTGCTTACGCATCAGGTACACATACTGATAATCGAGCACTCTAGAAAAGTTTTAGCTGTGGATTTTTAGTTTGATGAAAGAGCTCCAGATCGTAATCCGGCATTTTTTTGCCGGCAAAATAAAGCTTTCTGGCCAAATGCATCTGTTGGGAGATCATCTCGGCAATTTTGCCTTCCCCGCGCATGCGCACCCCGAACCGGCTGTCACTCAACTCTCCGGAATGACAATCTCGGATGCGGTTCAATACCCGGTCGGCCCGGTCGGGCAGATTTTTACGGATCCAGTCCTCAAAGATCTCGCCTACATCTCCGTTGAGGCGCACCATCGTGTAGTACATGGAGTTCGCACCGAGTTCCGACACCGTTTTGGCCATTTCCAGGATCTCATGATCGTTCAGGCCGGGAATGATCGGAGCCATCATAATGTTGACCGGAATGCCATTCTCCACCAGCGTTTGTACCGTTTTCAGACGGGCCGCCACACTGGCCGTCCGGGGTTCCAGTTGACGGCGCAGACTTTCCTCCAGGGTCGTGATCGAAATGGAGACTTTTACCAGCCGGTGGGCCGCCATCTGCCGGAGAATATCCAGATCGCGGATGATCATGCTGTTCTTCGTGATCACGCCTACGGGATGTCGATAGCGCCAAAGCACCTCCAGGATCTTTCGGGTAATACCCAACTCCGCTTCAATGGGTTGATAACAATCCGTATTGCCGGATAACATAATAGCCAGCGGCTCCCAGTTCTTTTTGCGGAGTGCAGTCTCCAGCAATTCCGGTGCATTTTTCTTGACCAGGATCTTTTGCTCGAAGTCCAGCCCGGCGCTATACCCCCAATAGTTATGCGTGGGACGGGCATAGCAGTACACACAGCCGTGTTCACATCCCTGATACGGATTCATTGACCAGGCCATTCCAATATCCGGGCTGGCCACTTTATTCAGTATCGTTTTAGGATAGACCTCGATAGGTTGTGTGCGGGGCCGCTCGCCCTCTTCCTGCAATCGCAACGGATCAGTTTCCCGAACTACACTTTCGAAACGGTTGGTCGGATTGATCTGGGCTCCCCGCCCTTTTATGTAGGCTTCGTTATTCAATACAATTTGATTTTAATTTTCAAATATAAAACTATTTGAGTTGTAAAGCAAACTTTATTTGGAACGAAATACTGCGAGATGCTGAAAAGAAAAGATGAGGTAATTGTGAAAAGCGGAAGTTAGTAACATAAAATCAAAAGGCCTGTCTGCACCGTGGAGGTTACAAACAGGCCGAGGGCTATTGTTTAGTCTGTCGCTTACTCGAAAATCAGGTTGAATGAATATTCCGGGCTGATGGGAATCAGTCTTAAGTCATTAGCCGTAAGTCGATCGGTCCATTGCAAAAGATAAACGGAATTGGCAATAGGTACGGTTACATTAAAGATTCAAGTATGACATTTTTGCAATATCGCTTTTACTCCCGTTTACAAATCAAAATGACTGAAGACTTACGACTAACCGACTTACGACTCCTCTTAATACAAATCAATCGGATAGGTCGTCCCATTAATCGTCACTTCCGCTTCTCCGTCACCGAGGAAGACGATGCTGCCGGTAATGGAATAAGACTGACCGGTAGAGCTCTCGCCGGTGAGGCTGAAGGTTGCTGTACCACTATTGATGCGGCGTTTCAGTTTGCCTACCTTCAGATCAGTGAGTACAAAGTCGATCTGAGAAGTGAAGGAAGTTTGGTTGCGCACCTTAGATTCCTGACTACCGGTGCGGGAATAGTTGCCGTTGAATACGAATTCCGTGCCGGTGGTAAGATTGCTCATGCTCCAGCCACCGGTAGAAGAATCGTCAGAGATCAAGCGCAAAGACTCGTAAGATACGCTGGCTTCCCGATTGAAACTCAGATCGGTGGGTACATCCTGAGCCGTACAGTTAAGCAACCAGGACCAGGTAGAGGACAAGCTGCCGGAAAAACGAGCGGAATCAAAAGTGCGATTGATGCTGCTGTCCTGTTCGACACCGCAGTTCACGTTTGTCGGGCTTTTTACCATCATGATCTCGGTCAGTTCAATAGCGGCATCGATCTCAGAGGTCATCCCCTCTGCTTCCAGCGCCATGGCACCTTCTATCATCGCAACGGCTTCATCATCCGTCATGGCCTCAGCGGCGGGTGTATCCGACTCTTTTTCGCAAGAGGCAAACAGAGTAGCGGCCGCAAAAAGGGCCAGAAACAATAATTTCGGGGTACTCATCATAGCATAGATTGTGGCTTTCATCGGTAAGTTTTTTAGGTGATAAAAGTAAAATTGGATTTGGTTAACGATGACAAAGAAAGGGTGGAATTGGGGGCAGGGAAAATGTTTTCAATGAATGGTAAAAAGGTTTAAACCAATGGTTTTTGTTGGGTACTGGGTCCTTGGAATTGGGTCCTCGGGGCTTTGGTTGAAGGATTTTGACGGTTGGTTGAAAGTGAAGTGCGGGGCCCGGGAGGAAATTGTTAGTTTTGGGAGTGGTTGGTGTTGATGTGCATGGGTGTTGATGTGTTGAAGTTTTGAGAGAACTGTTCAATAAAAAATTACGATTAGCCCGATTATTAGCGAATTACTGAAACCTCGAGCAACTCAATACGTCAATACGTGAACACCTCAATGCGTGAACACCCATTATCAAAACTCAGATCCTGTATATTCTATTCGAAGCCATATAAAGAAAGCCACATGAAGCGACAACTTAACATCATGCATTGGGGCCTGCACCTGGCGGTCTGGCTTGTGGGCGCACTGGGCTTCAGTCTGGTCTTCATCCGTTTCCTGCCCCTGGAGCTGACCCTACTGCGCACCATTTCCAATATGTTGCTGATGATGGCACTTTTTTACTCGAATAACTGGTTGGTGCGTCAATTTTACATCTCTAAGGAGTTCAAAGTCTATTTCAGTTGGGCCGCCCTGCTACTGATCGTTATTACCTTTCTACGAGCCTGGATCAATTATCAGTTTTCGGATAATTACCCGACCGATCGAATTCTGCAAAAGAACCTGAGCAGTTTGCAGGTCACCGCCACAGTATCTAATCTGGGCATCATGTTCGTCGGAATAATTTATGAGTTGTCGGTACACCGGAAAGCCATAGAGACCCAGGCGCTGGAAGCGACCAATAAACAACAGGAGGCTCAACTGCAATTTCTCCGGGCCCAGATCAACCCGCATTTTCTGTTCAATACCCTGAATAATATCTATTCGCTGGCAGTAGTCCGCTCCGAACAAACGGCCCCTATGGTCTTGCAATTGTCTGATCTGTTGCGCTACGTCATTTACGAAAGCCAAAAGGAAAAAGTGCCGCTCTCCAAAGAGATCCGGCAGATCGAGCGCTTCATCGAATTGTTCCAGATGCGCAACGAAACGCCCTTAAATATCGTATTCCGGTATTCCGGCCCCGTGGAGGAAATGAATATTGAGCCGATGATGCTGATCCCACTCGTGGAAAACTGCTTTAAGCACTGTGATTTTGATACCAACGAAAAAGCGTATACGGAGGTAACTTTGTGGGCGGAAGCCAACCGACTCCACTTCAAAACAGTCAACACCAAGAACGATGCCCTTCGGCAAAAAGACCAGACCGGCGGCGTGGGATTAGAAAATATTCGCAAAAGACTGGAGTTGAAGTATCCGGGTAAGCATCAAATGGCTGTGAAGAACGAATTAGACCGGTTCACCGTAAACTTGGAGTTGGATATTAGTGGTCAGTAAACAGTGGTCGGTAATCAGTTCATCATGCTACTGCTTAAATTTGACCACATGAAACATGGAAAAAGCTAAACTGGAGCCATCGCTCTTCATCAATTCGACCTGAGACTTGATTTCAAGCTATACTCTTCACAACTGACAACTTAAATAACCCATGCCCATCAAAACCCTAC
>JAGQXH010000415.1 GCA_020436695.1 Lewinella sp.
TCCGTCCGGGTTTTCATCAATAGCTTTGAATACACTTTGTATGTCGGTGAGCGGCCGTACTGCCGTGATCAGTGAGTCGAAATGCAATTTATTTTCCGTCACCAGTGCGATGGCCTTTTCGTAATCTTCTTTTTCATAAACCCGGGCGCCGATCAGTTTCAGCTCCTTCCAGAAGAACTGGAACAGATTCACCGGCTTGGGTTGTCCGTGAATAGCCACCATAACGATGCGTCCCCGAATACCGGCAACGGACGTCATGATGTCGAGTGTAGCCTGTACACCGGCCACTTCGAAAACTACATCGGCCAGGTAGCCGTCGGTTGCTTCTTTGAGATAGGTCACCAAGTCTGATTTAACAGGATTCACGACGGTAAAACCGAGCTCCCGCGCAAGCTGGATCCGTTTGGGATTCACCTCGGAGATATACACTTTGGCGCCTGTCTCCCGCGCAACCAGGGCAACGAGTAATCCGATCGGACCTCCACCGAGCACCACGGCCGTTTCCTTACCTTTCAGGCCGGACAGGCGCACATCGTGGCAGGCTACAGCCAGGGGTTCTACCAGTGCCGCCAGTTTCAGATCGGTTCTGGCCGGTAATTTATGCAGGGTAAAGGCCGGTACATTCCAGTACTGCTGCATGGCCCCCGGGCTGTCGATACCGATGAACTTCAGTTCCTCACAGATATGGCTGAAGCCCTTGTCGGAAGGTTTTTCCCGTCGGTTATCCAGCGGGCGCACCACTACTTTATCTCCTACGGCAAAGCCGGTCACCCCGTGACCCAAAGCATCTATCACACCCGACATTTCATGACCGATGGTTTCCGGAATGTTCACCCTTTTGTCCATCATACCGTGATAGATGTGCACATCGGTGCCGCAAACGCCACAAAAGGCTACCTTGATGCGTACTTCGCCTTCGGCCGGTGGTAGAATGTCTTTTTCTGAGACGGAAAAGGTGCGGTTGCCTTCGTAGAAAGTTGCTTTCATAGGTACGTTGGATCGTTTTTAACAGGTTGGATCAAAGCTAGGAAAAATTGACTGAAATCATTGTTTTTGATCCCATTCCGGACTAAATACCGGCTTTTCCCCGGCGAAGTTTGTAGCTGCCCGGCAGCCTGATTAGTAATGAAAGTCTAATGCATCCATCTTTGCGAAATTCTACGTCCCCGGCCGTTCCTGATTAGTTCGCATGCGCCCATAAATCTTCCATCATACATTAATGCACTATTTGAAAACAATATCCAAAGCCGCTTTCATCTTGACTGCCGCTTCTTCCAGATCAGCTTCGCTATGTGCTGCGGAAACAAAACCTACTTCATACCCGGAAGGTCCCAGATACACCCCGCGCTGTAAGAGTTCATGGTGTAGTACCTTGAATTGTTCCATACTTGCCGGATCGATCTGATCGGCGGAAACAATACGGTCATTGGTGAAAGCCACCCAGAAGATGGAACCGATATGTGGAAAGCTGACCGTGTAACCTTTATCCCGGCAGTATTGCTCAATGCCACTTACAAACCGGCTGGTCTTAGCGGCCATACCCTCATAAAATCCCGGTGCGATCAACTGCTCCAGCGCGGCCAGTCCGGCGGCCATTGCTACGGGATTGGCCGACAGGGTACCCGCCTGATAGACCGGACCGTCCGGTGCAATATGCCCCATGATCTCAGCACCGGCAGCATAGGCACCTACCGGCATACCGCCGCCGATGATCTTACCGAAAGTGAAAATGTCGGGCCGGATATCGTAATGGGCCGCTGCTCCGGCAAAATTTACGCGGAAGCCGGAGATCACCTCATCGAAGATCAGTAGTACATTGTATTCGTCACATTTTTCGCGAAGGAATTGCAGAAAAGACCGATCCTGCAATAATAGGCCGTTATTGGCCGGTACCGGCTCGATGATGATACAGGCGGTCTCGTGAGCATGCTGTTGTAAAACTTGTTCGAGCCGCTCGGGCTGGTTGAGCGGCAGCACCAGTGTTTCTTTGGCAAAGGATTCGGGAATGCCGGCCGATGTGCTCACCCCGAAAGTGACCAGGCCCGATCCGGCTTTCACCAGCAGGCTATCCACATGACCGTGGTAGCATCCTTCGAATTTGATCACTTTCGATTTGCCGGTCACTCCGCGCGCCAGCCGCAGAGCCGACATAACGGCCTCTGTACCGGAACTGACGAAACGGATCTTTTCAATGTAGGGATGGTTGTCCAGAATGAGTTTTCCCAGTTGGTTGCCCAGTCGGTTCGGTGTACCGAAGGAGGTCCCTTTTTTTACAGTCTCAATCACTCGTTCCCGAATCAAATCATTGTTGTGACCGAGGATCAGTGGCCCCCAGGAGCAACAGAAGTCGATGTATTGATTGTCGTCTTCATCGGTAATGCGGCAGCCATGGCCTTCTTTGATGAAAAGGGGAGGGCCGGAAACGGATTTAAAGGCTCTTACCGGAGAATTGACACCGCCCGGAAAATACTGTTTGGCTTCGGCAAAAAGCGCCGCCGAACGGTCGCGTTTTATAGTATGGTCTTCAAAGGACATAGTGGAGATTCGTTTGCGGCAAATGTAGTGAGAATGACCGCTAGTTCGGACCCCGTCTTTCAATTATTGCTTTCTATTGACAGAAAATGCCGGCAGTGTCTCGTTTTCAGCAAATTTTTCCGGAACTTTGAGATAATTAATGCAAGTTGCTGGTCGTAAGTCGCTAGTCGTCAGTCAAGGTAATAAGTGTTAAAATGAAGTGCAGCAAGGCGAAATTACCGATATCAAAGCCCTCATCTTATAGCAAGCCTGGCCAAATCATTTCATTTTACCACTAACATGATCGACTTACGACTTACGACTAACCGACTTACGACTCAATAAGAGAAAACATGCAGGTTAAGGTAGACAAATACATCCGGGAACTACTATACGAGAACGATGCGGTAAATGTGCCGGGACTGGGCGGGTTCGTGACCGAATATCAGGCGGCAACAATTGACCATGTACAGGCGCAGATCTTGCCGCCGGCCCTGGAAGTGAGCCTGAATACCAATCTGCCGATCGACGACGGCTTACTCATTCAGCGCATCGCTGATGATCATCACCTCAGTGGGTTGCAGGCGGAGCAGGTATTACGGGATTACGTAGAAGGGCTGCACGATTCGCTGAATACCGGCGAGATAGTAGCGATCGAAGGAGTGGGCCGGCTGTACAAGAATTACGAAGGGGCACTACAGTTGATGTCGGACCATACCAATTTTGATACTTCTGTATACGGACTTCCGGCAGTTTCTTCCGCCATTATTAACCGCAATACCCCGCCACTGGCCCAGCCGTCGACCAATGCTCAGGTAGTTCCGGCAGCTCAGAAGGAGGACACTGATACCTGGAAAGTGATCTCCGACTGGTTTCAGCAAAACCTGTGGCTGGTGGTCTCTGCAGCCATGGTGGTCTTTGTACTGACCGTCTGGTTGTTGTTCTTTAAGAATAAACCGGCGGATCCCAACAGCGGCCTCAGTGAAGTAAATGAGCTTCCTGAAAGCCGGGTCAATGTAAGTCCGGGAGAGATCGAAGACGACGAACTGGTCATAGAAGAACCAACCTCGCCGGAAGATATGGTCAACAGTAATCAGGAGGAAGAAAGTGTTGTTACGCCACCTCCGGCAGAAGCGGAGGAGGAGCTGGATACCGAAGCACCAACTGTTGCTCCCGAACAGGCCGTTGCACTGATCCGCATCGGTATTTTCGGTGATCGCGGGAATGTACAAAAACTCGTTCAGCGGATCTACGACGAAGGTTTTGAGCCCTATACCCGGGAAAAGGGAAAATTGATAGAAGTGGGCGTGCAGTTTGCCTATGATGATCAGCAGGAAGTACAGACCAATTTACGCACCATCAGGAAGAAGTTTGAGGAAAAAGCAAAGGTCGTTGAATAGATCATTCTAATGCTCAATTTCCTTCATCATCTTTTCCAGTTCCTTTTGCAGCACCTCAGCATCATCAACGGTATTCGTATCCTGGATGCGGGAAGAGAGCCGGTCGATGGTATCCAAATAGAGCGTTTCCATCTCCAGGTCGGACCGTAGAGTTTCCAGCTTGGCCAGCTCTTCGAAATTATTCTCGCGTAATCTTTCCAGTTTTTTCTTTTTCACTTCCAGGTCGGAAGTTAGGCGGTGATTGTGAAGAATGGCTTCCAACTTGTGGGTGCAGGCTTCGTAAAATGCGATCTTCGAACGCCGCAGTTCCAGTTGGGAACGAAAGGCCCGGATCAGTGTTTCGCTTTCCCGCCGGTTTTGCGGAGCGATCTCGGTGCCGCCGGTCAGTTGTGCTTCCAGTTCTTCGATATTTTCCTGGATTTCTTCAATTTCAGCTTCCTGTAGTTCCATTTCCACTTCACAAAAGGCAATACGCCGGGCGATCTGACCTTCGGTACTGGCTGCATACACTCTATCTTTTTTGCGCTTCACTACAAGATACCAGATCCCGCCACCTACCAAACCGGCTAAAGCCACAATAAGTAAAATACCCAGCAGAAAACGAAAGACGGGTAAAAACCGCATTAAAAGGATCAGCACAATGATCCCGATAAATATCCAACGAATGATATCCTCCCGGCTCTGTCTGTTACTCATGTCGGAAAATTACATTAATCTGCAAAAAAAATTGAAAAAAAGTGAACACCTCCAACATCCCCTTGTTATGGATACAGTTTTAGAATCGCTAATGTTTTTTGTTTGTTTATAGTTTATGCCGGTACTCTTCACAGGGTACCTTTTTTTTGTTCAGTTGCCAGTTGTGCGGTTATGAAGGCGCTGCTATAAGACAACAGAACTCCTCATAATGGATGCCTAATTGGGGACTTATCCTCCTTCACCGAAATATTTTCGTTTATTTTTACCTTGCCGTCCACCAATCGTGTACTGTCCATCAAAAAAAGATGAATGAAAAATATCCCACAAATAACGATAAAAGAGGCCGCTGCTATGGTGAAAGACGGCGATACACTATTGGGAGGCGGTTTTGGTATGACCGGCAACCCGGTACACCTATTGCACGCACTGGCCGAAACCGGCACAAGAGACCTGACCTTCATCGGCAATAATGTCGGTGAATCCAACCTGGGAGGAGGAAGGTTACTCAACAATGGTCAGTTAAAAAAAATGATCGGCTCCTTTTTTACTTCCAATCGTGATGCGGTTGCTGCTGCGCAAAATGGAAAGGTAGAATACGAGTTGCTACCGCAGGGTACGCTGGCCGAAGCAATTCGGGCCGGAGGGGCGGGTATCGGCGGCTTCTTTACTCCTACCTCCGCTGGAACAATTATTGCGGAAGGAAAGGAAACCAAGGAGATCGACGGCAAAACCTATGTATTTGAAAAGGCCATTCGGGCCAATGTAGCTTTCATTCGCGCCTGGAAGGGAGATACCGCCGGCAATCTGGTATACCGCTTGACCGAGCAAAATTTCAACACGGCCATGGCCATGGCAGCCGACCTGGTGATCGCCGAGGTAGAGTATGTCGTGCCGGTGGGTGCCATTGATCCCAATCAGGTACATACT
Source organism: Lewinella sp. (assembly GCA_020436695.1). GTDB lineage: Bacteria > Bacteroidota > Bacteroidia > Chitinophagales > Saprospiraceae > Flavilitoribacter. Next base: position 5,538 of record JAGQXH010000415.1, read on the forward strand.
CCAGGCTGTTTTGTAGATTATCTGGTGCAAGCTCATACTACCATGGAGGATCTGGGATCTTCGGCTTCTGTGGGATCCAGTATCAAAAAAGTGGACGATGAGCGGATGAATATGGCCCGGCGGGCTCTGCGGGAGTTGAAAAAAGGCGACGTGGTCAATTTGGGCATCGGTATTCCCACGCTGGTGGCCGACCTTATCCGGCCGGAAGATCACATCATCCTGCACACCGAGAACGGTATGCTCGGTGTAGGGCCGGCCCCTATCGACGGGGGCGGGGCAATGGATTATCCGGTCAATGCCGGCAAAGTACCGGTAACGGCCCTGAAAGGCAGCAGTTATTTTGACAGTGCCACTTCTTTCGCCATGATCCGGGGTGGTCACGTGGATGTAGCTATTATGGGCGGCCTGCAGGTAGACGAAGCCGGCAATCTGGCCAACTGGGCAGTACCAGGTAAACCCCTGCTCGGCGTAGGCGGTGCCATGGACCTGGCCTCCGGAGCCCGGCGGCTGATCATCACCTTGACCCATACCGATTCGAAAGGGCGTTCCAAGATCGTTCCGCAGTGCACCTTGCCGCTGACCGCCACACAGGCCGTGGATATGGTGATCACTGATCTGGCTGTTTTCAAATATCTTGGAGGACAACTTACCTTGATCGAACTAATGCCCGGGGCAGACCTGGAAACGGTGCGGGCCGTGACGGCAGCGCGTTTTGTGGAAATGCTGTAACTCTGGGCTTGGGGTGTTCAGATCGTGGGGGAGGAATAAAGCCTCCAAGAGTTGTAAGCGGCTTCAAGCGCATTCCGCAGGTCGCACGAACAGGCAAAACATACAGAAAAAAACCTATCCCGTCTGACGAATAGCAGCCGGCAACCTGTCATCCGTCATTGCCGAAATTCCGTTCCTGGATTAAATTTTAGTATGCTCCTCATGTGCAGAGAGTAGTGTTTTGGCCTCTATGATAAATTTAGCCTTATGAAAAAAATACAGAATAACTCCGTCAAAAAAGCAGCTGTCTTTTTTATTGCACTTGCCGTCCTGAGTATTTCTACCGGCTGTTTCCATGAATATTACCAGATTGCGCAACCTGATAGTCAGGAATTCCGGGAAGTGGTGAGTGAGGAGGTCGACCAACACTATTTTGTATTGTACCACCGGGGAAAAATTCGGCAATTTCGGGATCTGGTTATCCAGGGAGAAACACTTCAGGGGGTATTAGATGATCTGCCGCCCGAAAAAGCGAACTTTGTTTACGTTAACCGACCAAGCTATTTTGTAGATACTATTCCTGCGGAAAGCTTTAAAATAAACCGTTGTTATCATCGTGTAAATATATAGGATCAAAACCTCAATACTCCTGAAATCCGGGCCAACTACTATTGTCTTTAAGTAATGGCTGGATAACTGATAACCGGAAATTATCATTCCACCACATTCAACCAACCACCATCCACATAATAAGTCGAGCCCAAACAATAACTGGACAAGGGGGAACACAGAAAGACGAAAAAATGAGCCAACTCTTCCGGTGTGCCGAAACGGCCGATCGGCGTAAGTTGCTTGGCCAGCCGGTCCAGATATTCATCGGCCGTGATACCTTCCTTTTCCCCCAGTTTGGCGGCAGTGTTCCGCCAGTCGGGCGTAATGATCAGCCCCGGATTGATGGTGTTAACCCGAATGCCCAGTGGAATAAGTTCGTTAGCCAGGCATTTGGAAAACATGGAAAGCGCCGCCTTGGTGGTATTGTAAATGGGTTCGTATCCCAGCGGTTGTTTGGCGCAAATGGAAGAGTTGATCAAAACGGCTCCGCCCCGGTTCATGATCGGTGTGAGCCCTCTGGATAGCCGTACCGCAGCCATGACGTGTAGATCCCAGTAATATTGCCAGCGCTCATCCGGGGCCGTCTGTATTTTTTCTTCGCTACCCTGGCCTGCATTGCTGATGAAGATATCCAGGTTTTGATGTCGCGATCTGATGTGATCAATCAGTTGTTCCAGGTCCTCCGCCTTGGTTACATCGGTTTGTTGACAGTCGACCTCTACCTGGTACGTGT
>JAGQXH010000416.1 GCA_020436695.1 Lewinella sp.
AGTGCGATCGGTGCCGACGATCACCAGATCGACCATTCCCTGCTGCATAAGGTGCCCCCCTGTATTGTCGGAGATGACAGTATGCGGAACGCCGTGCTCTCCCAGTTCGTAAGCGGTCAGTAATGCCCCCTGATTACGAGGTCGCGTCTCATCTACCCAGACGTGTACATCAATGCCCTTATCAAAAGCGGCATAAATGGGTGCAGTAGCCGTACCATGATCGATACAGGCCAGCCAGCCGGCATTGCAATGGGTAAGGATATTTACTCTCCCGCCTTTTTTCTTCTTGCTGATCGCCTCGATAAGTGCCAGTCCGTGCCGGCCGATTGCCAGGCATTGAGATACACTGTCTTCCACAAATTTCGCGGCCGCGTCGGAAGCCAGCTGCAGTTTTTCCGCTTTATTTGCCCCCCGGCAGGCTGTACGCCACACGCTTTCGGTGGCATTATACAGATCCACGGCCGTAGGACGCGTATCTCTAAGAATGTTTACGGCCTTTTCGATACCTTCCGCCAGGTCTTCCCCTTCGGGTATCTCCCGGATGGCGGCACAAATGCCGTAGGCAGCAGTTGCTCCAATGAGCGGAGCACCCCGCACGTGCATTTCCCGGATGGCCCGGGCGAATTGTTCTAAAGTACTCAATTCTTCGATGACCAATTCGAAAGGTAGATAGCGCTGATCGATGATGTGTACCTTGCTTTCATCCTCTTCATTTACCCAAAGGCTGCGGTAGGATTGCCCGTCAATCTTCATGATATGGCGTTTTTTATATAGGAGGAATATGCCCCTCTGCCTTCGGTATCTCCCCTTTAGGGAAGAATCCATACCAATAACTTGGAAGACAGATTGAAAATTACCCCTACCTTCTTTGTGAAAGGTAGTTACAAGAATATGGCGCAAATTGGAGAACTCAGCCACCAGGTAATACAAAGCACTGAGGTATCTCAATATCCAATACCTATTAGAAATCTAATTTGACCGGGGATCAATAACGCTGATGCCTAGTGAACGGTTTGATGGGGAACAGAAGTGATCGAGATGAAAAGCCTTTTGCCGAAGCCCTACAAATGTAATGGCTAATAGACAAAATTTAGCCTTATCACCCAAAAATTTAACTATATTCATCCGGTTGCTGTTCATTATCCATCGTCTAAAAAATTAAAATCCCCTGATTATGCGAGGCTTTTTATTTTGTCTTTTGCTGTTGCTGGCCGGCAGTTGTTCTGTTCCCGACTCCCAAAACATGGCGGATGATCCGAATGCCGCTTCCACCGTCGCCATTACCAACGTAAATGTGCTGCCGATGACCGGAGCCGGAATGCTCAATGGACAAACGCTGCTCATCAAAAACGGGAAGATCGAACGGATGGCCCCCTCCGATGAAGTGGATGTCCCTGCGGGTAGCACTCAGATCAATGGTACGGGAAAATTCCTGATGCCCGGTCTGGCCGAAATGCATGCGCACATCCCCACGCCCCAGGAAGGAGATGATTCCCTGGTCAGGGAAACGCTTTTCCTTTATCTTTCGAGGGGAGTGACTACCATACGCGGCATGCTCGGTGCCCCCTACCATCTGGAGTTAAAGGAAATGATCGCGGCGGATAGCATACTCAGTCCCCGGGTTTTCACTTCCAGTCCTTCTCTCAATGGCAATACCGTTCCTACACCGGAAGAAGCGCGAAAGCTGGTCACCCAGTATCAGAAAGACGGCTATGACTTCCTAAAGATCCATCCGGGGATCCCGCTGGATGCCTTTGATGAAATGGCCAAAACTGCCCGCGAAGTGGGTATTACTTTCTCCGGCCACGTTCCCCAACCCGTAGGCATTCGCCATGCCCTGGACGCACAGTATGCTTCCATCGATCACCTCGACGGTTATATAAGCGGACTGGCTACCGAAGCCGATTGGGCACAACTCGATAATAATATCGGCTTTTTCGGATATAATACCGTACCCTACGCCCGGGAACCCGAGATCGAAGTACTGGCCAAACAAACCAAAGATCGCGGTGTGTGGATCGTGTCTACCCAAAGCCTGTTCACCCGCTGGTTCTCGCCCGACGATCCGGCAGCTATGGCCAACGAACCGGAGATGAAATACATGTCGGGGCGCACCCGTTACCAGTGGCGGCAAAGCAAGCAAAATGCCATCGGTGCCGATAATTACACTGAAGAACAATGGAAAAAAATGATCGATCTGCGGCAGCAACTGCTACGAGCCCTGCATGAAAATGGCGTACCGCTGCTCCTAGGTTCGGATGCACCGCAGGTATTCAATGTGCCGGGCTTCTCCCTGGAGCATGAAATGGACGCTATGAAAGACGCAGGGCTGTCCAATGAAGTAATCCTGATGAGTGGGACGGCCAATCCGGCCCGTTTTTTCCACATGGAAGGCCAGTTCGGTACCATCCAGGAAGGAGCTTCTGCCGATCTGCTTTTATTAACTGGCAATCCACTTGAAGACCTGAGTCAGACCTGGGCCCAGGAAGGGGTAATGGTACGCGGGCGGTGGCTGAGCCGGGAATATATCGATGAAAGGTTGGCGGAGATCGCGGCGACACATGTTGAGTGATAGTCATTAGTCACCAGTCGTTAGTCAGCAGTCGTTAATTCACCCATGTAGTGCCCGGCTTGAAAAGAAGTGATGCCTTCTATCCATGCACTTTTGAGTAATACGCTTAATTCATGTTCTCCCTATTATGACTGCTGACTAACGACTGCCGACTTAATCAAATTACTCCGGAAACTGACTAGCATCCAACCCCGGCACGATCCGAAGTGCATTCTTATAGTAGACCTTCTTCAGCACTTCATCTGAAAGATCAAGGCCGTACATCCGCCAAAAGGCGTGGTAGCGCTTGTAATACGGAAAGTACTCATCATCTGTTTCCAGTACCCGGAAGTAGGTCGGATATTCGGTAGGCTGATAGGAATCCTTGCCGAACAGGATGCGATCCTGATATTTCTCAAAGAATTTTTTGGCATTGCGGGGCTGGCGGCCCAGTTCGGCGATCACTGCACCGATCTCCACGTTCATATTCGGATACGTATCCAGCAATTCACTCAACTGCGCGAGATCATTCGGATACCAGCCCATGTGAGCAGCGATGAAGGTAGTGTTCGGATGTTTACGGATCACGTCGTGTTGCTCACCGATGATGGTCTCCCAGGGAGCGGGATTGTCGGCCTCCCGTTTACGGCCCGGCCGTAGTTTGAGTTCCAGCCAGCGTTCGTTGTTTTCATCGTGCGGTTTCCAGAAAGAAGGCGGGTCGGCGGAATGCACCAATACCGGGATACCTAATTCACCACATTTGGCCCAGATCGGGTCCAGACGCTTATCGTTCAGTGCAATGCGGTTTCCGGAAGAATCCTTATGATCCATGCCCTGGCTTTTATAGATTTTCAGGCCTTTAGCGCCATTGGATACGTCGTATTCCAGTTGCTTGATCGTATTTTCCAGCCAGTCATCCGCATCAATACTGCGAATCTCGATATTGGTGAAGATGGCAATACGGTCTTCGTAGCCGTACTTCTTCACATTGTCCATCATTGCTTTCAGGGCAGCTCCTCCCCTACCACTCAGGTTAACAACGATGCCCATGTTCAGGGTGTCCATTTGCCCAATGAGTTCGTCCAGGTTCTGTTCGGCCATCCGCCAGTGATGACTGTGGATATCGATAAAGGGGAATTTGGCGTTCATGGGTTGATGCTCCGGAACGACCAGTGTAGAGGGCGGATCGTACAGCTCAAAGTCCATGTGTAGTGAGGTGTCGATCTCATAACGCCCCTGTGCCCGTAGTGCCAATGCAATACAGGTAGCAAATAATAACAGTCCGATCTTCTTCATGATGGAAAATTTGTGTTGGTTGGTCTATCGTTTTAATAAAGGTTACAAATTTAAATTATTTTTCCAAGCTGAAACAGCCTAGCTCTTGTCATGCATTTATCCCGTTCTTTTTTACTGATCAACTTGTTCTTCCTTCTGGCCGGAGGTCTGATCAGCTATCAATTTATCCACTATGCAAAAGACATCCAGCACAGCCGGGAACAACTCGCCGCTACCCTACATTTCGAGAAACGGCTACTCGATTTTGAAGAATGGTTCGAAGGGGAAGGCTGGCAGAAAAAAAGGGAGATCGTGGCCGGCCATAAAGCAGCATTAAAGGCTCCGCAGCAGCGGGCATTACAATGGTCACTGGGTTTTGTCGCATTGGCTGGGCTGTATCTCTTTTTGGGTTTTCGCGAACAGCGCCGCCGTGATGATCCTCGCATTGGCTCTGCCACGATCATCATTACAGCAATCATCTGCCTAATGAACGGTATTCTGGCCCCCATGCTGGAGATCGCGGCTTTTCAGGAAGACCTTAGCATCCCGATCAGAGTAAAGACCGGATTCCTTTCGATGAAGATTGACTATACGCAGACTTTTCCCGGAGAGATGTATTTCTATTACCAGAGTAAGTCGGTCGTGGAATTGATCGGATTGCTCTTTCGTCAAAACAATTTTGTGGTAGGTATTGCCATCCTTCTGTTTAGTGTACTTATCCCTCTGGGAAAGAACGGCATCAGCCTGGCCGGGCTGATCCGCAACCGCCTGCCCGAAAGTCGCGCGTGGAGATGGCTGTTGCTGCGTTCCGGTAAATGGTCTATGGCCGATGTATTCGTCGTTGCCCTCTTTCTGGGTTTCCTGGCTTTTCAGAATATGCAGACGGGGATCCAGACGGAAAGCCATCTTTTGATCGGGTTTTATTTTTTCCTGGCTTATGTGCTGTTGGCTATCTGGGCTTCGGTGCGAGTGGATAGAAATATGATAATGGGGAAACGGGATGATGAAGAGACTCAGTAAATGAGGGCGCTTGATGTATCGGAAATCTGCTGCCGGCCGCAACTAACGCTGCAATTTTCAGTCCTTACCAAAAACAATTATCCGGTATGAAAAACCTTACCCTCTTTCTTTTTTTGGGCCTGATCCACAGCTGTTTATTTTCCCAGAAGAGTGCGCCCTTAGTCATTGCACCCTCCGAAAAGATCGATAAGATCATACCGGAATTGATGGAAATGGCTGACATCCCGGGACTGTCCATTGCCATAGTGCATGGAGACGAGATCGTTTACAACAAAGCATTCGGATTACGCAGCGCTGATACCGAAGAACCGGTCACCTCCCAAACCATTTTTTCCGCTGCTTCGCTGAGTAAGGCGCTCTTTGCCTATGGCCTAATGACGTATGTGGAGGAGGGCAAATTTGATCTGGATAAGCCTTTGTACAAATATTTCCCCTATGAAGACCTGGAGCACGATGATCGTTACAAAAAACTGACGGCCCGCCATGTGTTAAGCCATACTACCGGGCTCCCCAACTGGCGACGCGGGGAAAAGCTGGAGTTCATCCGTGATCCGGGTGTTAAATTCGGCTATTCCGGTGAAGGCTTTGTTTTTCTTATGAAAGTAATAGAACACCTAAGCGGCCAACCTATTAATGAGTTCATGAAGGAACACGTTTTCCAACCGCTGGGCATGAAACGCAGTAGCTACGTTTGGCAGGAAGATTTTGAGTCGGATCACGCCATTCCACACGATCAGTTTGCGATCACCCGTCGGGTCAACAAACCGGAGTTCGGCAATACGGCCTACTCCCTGCAAACTACCGCTGCCGACTACATTCTGTTTATTAAAGCCATGCTGAATCAACAGGGACTGAGCACCGGAACAATCGATAAGATGCTCGAAGATCAGGTCAATGTCGTACCCGGCTCCACTGATGTGCAGTGGGGGCTGGGGATCGGTCTGCAACATACCCGCGATGGGAAAGCCTTCTGGCATTGGGGCGATAATGGTACGTTCAAAGCATTTTTTGTGGCTTATCCCAAACAGAAGATCGGACTGGTCTATTTTGCCAATAGCTCGAATGGGTTAAGCATCACCGGGGAATTGGTATCGGCCTGCATTGGGGGCGATTACCCATCGGTGCGTTGGAATGATTACGAAGGCCCAAAAGCTCCCGCCCGTCAATTGCTAAACCATATTATCCGGGAAGAAGGAACGGCTGTTGCATCCTGGCCATTTATGGATAAGAACGGAAAACATCAGGACACGACGAAGATCGCTGAAAGCCCCATGAATCGCCTGGGATATAATCTGTTTAACCTTCAGCGGCCGGAGGCTGCCCTTCAGGTATTGCAGATGAATGCGCTGGCCTATCCGCATTCGGCCAATGCACAGGATAGTTATGGAGAAGCGCTGCTCCGCAATGGGCATCCAAAAGCAGCGGCCGATGCGTATGAACGTGCGGCCCAATTGGATACTTCCAATACCACGGCAAGTACCATCGTGAAACAGATCCGAAAGATCAACGACACCGGTAATACCACTTTTATCCTTAAGGACTATCCCTACGCCCGTTCCGTACAATTGGCCGGGGATTTCAACAACTGGAATAATCTAAGCTGCCCGATGGTACGCGAAAATGGGCAATGGATCGGCCGGGTGGATCTGGAGCCCGGCACGTATCACTATAAATTCATCGTGGACGGCGTTTGGATACTGGATCCGGCTAATCCCAAAACGGAGTATGAGGATGGGCATGCATCTGTTTTGGAGAAGCAATAACACAATTGGGTATTGGGGTAACCATTATGAATAGAGATACTCCAAAACGACTGCCGACTGCCGACAAAATTAATTAAACCAATACGAGATCTTCGCCACCAGCGCCCGGTTCTTAATGTTGAGCGGCTCGGGAAAATAGTTGTCGGAATAAACGATGAACAGGTCAGAAACCGGCTGATAACGCCACTGTAAACGGATATTAGTATTGATGTTATCGATCTGTTCGTTATACTGCACAAAGGCCGTGAGAAAGAGCGAATTGGTAAAAGTCACATCCAGTTTGGGCCCGATGAGGAAGAAGTCCACATCCCGGAAGGGTTCAGGGAATTGCAGATCATTATAGGCCAGATTGACGGAGATGCTGCCGTAGGGCTGGAACCGAAAGTTCAGCTCGCCTACCAGACTGAAGCGATCCCCGTTGAAGAAACCGCCATAGCCGGCTGTGAGGGTATAATTAAATAGCTTCCGGGCATCCGATATATACTTTGCCTGCACATTATTCCAGCCGTAATCCGTACCGGCTTCCAGAAAATTGCCTTCCGAATTGGTAGGATCAAAAGGATCGAGTAGCCGGATATACTGCCTTTTATAAGCCACAGAGATCTCACTACGATCAAGAAAGACCACTTCATAAGAAGCGCTCCATTCACTGTCGGTGCGATCAAACATCTGGTCGAAGATCAGGCCGGAGGTCAGTTCAGGGCCGTGATTAGCTACTTTTTCAGAATGTGGATACCATTTATGCTCCACGCTGGCTTCGGTACGGTGCAGGCCGGTACGACGAACAAAGCCGGTTTCCGCCAGATAATTTTCACCCACCAGGTCATAACTTCCCGCTACCTTCCAGCGCTGCGTATTGTATTGCATATTGGCGGAAAGGGCCATGGAATGATCGTCCGCTCCGGGGCTGATCGATTTGTGGGCAAAGAACTTTCCTACCCACCGGCTGTTGGCACTGGC
>JAGQXH010000417.1 GCA_020436695.1 Lewinella sp.
CAACAGTAACTGGATAAAGAGGTAAGAGCGCCGGGTGGTTTTATCATCTTTCAGATAGCGGTAAGCGTAGATCCGGAGGGCTTCCATACGGTCAATGATCTTGGGAAGATCGCGACGCCCCAAAAAGATCAGGATCTGGATAATCAGAATATTGATGTTCATCCCCTTTTTATCGGCTGCATATTTAGGCATTTCATTGACAAACTTACCCACTTTAAAACGGCTCAGTTCCTCCGTACTGAAGAAAGACAGATATCCCTCCAATATCCGTACTTCTTCTTTTTTCATGGCAAAAGCCTTACGGCTTGACCTAATGGAAGCTATAGCCTGGGAAACAATAGCCATGTCCTGTAGATGAAAACCGGCAATCGCCCGGTATTCCTGGATACCGACCCAGTTCAGGCTGCCTTTATTCACATAGTTTTCAGCCAAGGCGAGTTGTTGAATGGCTTCCGTTGAATTCCGTTGCTGGATCAGAGCCGGAACGATCCGGGTAGTAAAGATCCGATAAGTGCGGTTGGGAAGTTGGAAAGGAAGATGAGCAAAATATTCCAAAGCCGAGCGACAGGTTTCAACTACCTTTTCGCCATCATTACTCAGTTCAAAATGCAATACGGCAATATAAGAGGCAAACATGCGGAAATTAAACGTTTCAATATCGATGGCCACCAGTTCTTCGTGGATCTGCCTGGAAAATTCCAGTAACAACTGATCTATGCTTTTTTGATTTCGCAGCTTATTATATAAGGCAAAATAATGTTGTTCGGCCAGAAATTCCCCGGCTTCTTTAGTTGCTAATTCTTTTTCCAGTTTTACGTATTTACGGTATTTGGCAGGATGCCCGGTAGCAACATACCAGATAGACAACCGAAAAGCGGCCTGGCGGGCAGTAGGGATCAGATGAAGATCCATGGCCTCTTTTAGCGCTTCTTCCATAATATTGATTGCGGAGGCCGTCCAGCCTTCCCCTGCCAGTTGCCGGGCAACTAATACTTTTTTTTCTATCGTAAAGCATTTTTCCGCATAGGACTCTTCTGCGGCAGTAGTGGATAAAGCCAGATGGTATAATAAATTTTTCAGCTTTCTTTTCGTTGCATTATAGTAAACAGTGCGATGTGGCCCCTCTGGATAGAGAGATCTCATTGCCGCTTCATCCGAACTAAACCTTCCGTTTTTTATACCTCTGAATAGCTTTGCTGCCAGGTCATCTTTCTGGTGAATTTGTCTGGACTTCCTTTCTACCATGTAGTTCACAAGGTCAAATAACACATTCATTTATCACAGATTTTTAAAATTCAAGTAACTGTATTCCAATTACTTAAATCAACAATCTGCAAATCTATCTAAAAAAAGCGATATTTTCTAACACTGTAGTTTGTATAGGTAACGCGGATACCCGGCAGTAGCTTAGAGTGATCAATTGATTTGTTCACGAAAGTTCTTTGTTATGGTATCCTTGATAAACATCGTCATGTCCGTCATTGTGGACGACATGATCGAGAATTGACAAAAAAGGGATGCCATCACCAAATATATTGACGAGACACCCCCTAGGTTTAAAACTATAATTGCACTCAAAATTAATCAACCGGGAGGACATATAAAAATGTATCCTGGCCTAAGCACAAAAAGCTTAGGGGGCTTTTTCTTTTTTCTTTGCTTAGCATGCGGATATTTTCGCTGGTTAGCACAGCATTTCTGACAAAAAGCATCATTTCTCCCTAAACGTTCCCCCTTACCCCAGGCTCCTAATTACGACGCTCTACTGATGTAATTAATTTGGCATCTACCATGTATTAAATGGTAGCGGATGCCCCTGTCAGGTGTTCGCATAAAGTCACCACCTGTTTGATCAATTCCGGCATAGCAGCTTCCACTTCACTTGATAATCCCACCTGCATGGATTGCAACTCCGCAACCGACACTGCAAATAAATAGACCTTTGGTAATTTTCCTAAGACCTGCAGCCCTTCCAGCAGATCGCGCAGGCCAATGTCATGTGTACTCATGGAACGGGGAAATTCGGAAGAAAAGCGGGGTGTGAGCAAACGAATAGTGCCCGGTGGCCGGCCGTCGAGTGTGGCATCTATCATTACAATCGTTGGATAATCGGTAAAGTAATTCATCAGGTGAAAACCTCCGGTACCGCCGTCCAGTACGTCAACATTCGGTGGAAGGGCGGCTTGGGGCAGGCGTTGCACCAAATGCACCCCGATCCCTTCGTCCCCCATGAGCAGATTACCGATGCCCAGTATCAGAAGACGGGGGGAAGATGATTGATCATTGATAGTTGATGATCGATCTTTAATGGATTGTGATCTGCTCATGATTTACAATTTCCAAGAACCAAGTACCCAGCACCAAGTACCGCTTAAGCCTGGGTTACTTCTTCCGTCTCCTTTTTCTGAATAGCAGCTTTTTCTTCCCGTTCCTTCTCAAATACTTCTTCCTCAATAAACTTCCAGCCGCCGATGATGGAAGAGGTCTCTCCGCGTCCTTCAACATAATCATGGTAGAACACCAGATAAATGTGGATAATGGAAAAGAGAATAAAGAACCACATCGTAATATGGTGGATCTGACGCAAGGCAAAATCTCCTCCGAACAGCCCAGGTACCCAGGCAAACAACTGCGGTAACCACCAGTCACTCATAGCGGCATAAAGTCCGAAACCGGTGATACACTGGACGCCGAAAGCCAGAAATACCATAAAGTAAATGAAGCCGGCCAGCGCATTATGTCCTACTGAGAGGTGCTCTTTATCTTTTTGGAGCAGGATATCGATCTTGATCACTTCCCACATTTCCCGAAAGAACGCCCGGTTGGTAGGAACGAAATTGTGCCAGTTGGCATGTTTATTCCCAACAAAACCCCAGTACAGCCGGAAAATGAAATTGAACAGAAATATATAGGCAAATGCAAAGTGGATGAAGCGGTTAATACCGAACCAATATGAAAAAGACGCCTCTGTCCCCTGCTGAAAAGCGGGTGGATGAGCAATGATGTACCCGGTAATACAGAGCACCACTATGCTCAGCGCATTGATCCAGTGATAAATCCTGACCGGCAATTGCCAGACGAATACGCGGCGAAGATATTTGTTGGTCATGATCTCAGTTTTATAATACTTTCACCCGGTTCACCGTGTTGCCGTCCTCGTCGTAGAGGTGAACGGCACAGGCCATACAGGGGTCAAAAGAATGCACTGTCCGCAGGATCTCCAGTGGTTGTTCCGGATCGGCTACCGGGGTATTGTCCTTCAGGGAAGCTTCATAGGCCGATGATTTGCCTTCCGGGTCACGCGGTGAAGCGTTCCAGGTAGTGGGCACTACCAACTGGTAGTTTTCCAGTTTTTTGTCCTTGATGACGCACCAGTGTGCCAAGGCACCACGAGGAGCTTCGGTATGCCCTACGCCCATTTGTACTGTATCTTCCCAACGATCGGGATTAAACTTAGAGGTATCGGCCATCCGGGTATCGCCATTGCGAATATTGGTGAGCAACTGCTCGTAAAAATCCATGGCCCAGTTCGCGATCAACTGGGTTTCTAAACCGCGGGCAGCAGTACGTCCCAGGGTAGAGAACAGGGCCGTAACCGGTACATTCAAATGAACCAGCGCGGCATCTACCGTTTCCTTGAAATCTTCACGTCCCCGGGCATAGCCCACCAGCATACGAGCCAGTGGTCCTACTTCCATGGCATTGCCTTTCCAGCGAGGGGTCTTCAGATAACTGTATTTTTCTTCCACATTCAGGTGCTCGTAAGGTGGTTTCGGGCCGGTATAATTGAGTTCGGTCTCTCCTTTCCAGGGGTGCAGACCGGCATTATCACCCTCTTCGTATTTATACCAGGACCGGCTGATGAATTCCTGGATCTGAGCATCTTCCCGCAGATCCACATCGTAAACCTGACTGATGTCTTTATTCAATATGGCACCGGACGGGAACAGAAAGCTCGAAGGATCATTGTAGCCGTTAGTGGGAAGGTCGCCGTAGGCCAGATAATTGCCCAATCCGCCACCGATGGCCCCCCAATCCTTATAAAAAGAAGCAATGGCCAGCAGGTCGGGAATATACACTTGCTCGACAAATTGCTTGCCCATCTCGAAAAGCTGCCCTACATAAGCCAGTCGTTCGGCATTGATCACACTAACATCATCCAGACCGATGGAACAGGCCATACCGCCCACCAGATAGTTGGGGTGTGGGTTTTTACCGCCGAAAATGGCGTGTACTTTCACCATTTCCTTCTGCCATTCGAGGGCTTCAAGATAGTGCGCCAGTCCGATCATATTCACTTCCGGGGGTAATTTATAAGCCGGGTGCCCCCAGTAGCCATTGGAGAAAATACCCAGTTGACCGCTATCGACAAATCCCTTGATGCGTTTTTGCAGATCGGAAAAATAGCCGGGCGAACTTTTGGGCCAGTTGGAAATACTCTGAGCCAGTTCGGAGGTCGCTTTGGGATCAGCCTGTAATGCATTGACCACATCTACCCAGTCCAGTGCATGCAGGTGATAGAAATGTACTACGTGATCGTGCATGTACTGCGCACAATACATGAGGTTACGCACGATCTCCGCATTTGGAGGGATGACTATACCCAGGGCGTCTTCCACCGAGCGACAGGAAGCCAGGGAGTGCACCGTCGTACATACACCACACACGCGGCCGACAAACGCCCAGGCATCGCGCGGGTCTCTCCCCTTGAGAATGCGCTCGATCAGCCGTACCATAGTGCCCGAACTGTAGGCATCTACGACTTTTCCATCCTGAATATCGGCTTCAATGCGAAGGTGACCTTCGATGCGGGTGACGGGGTCAACAACGATTCGATTGCTCATAATATATTGATTTAGGGCAGGCTAATTAATTGAAGTTGCTAGTCGATAGTCATCAGTCATAGCGGTAGGTGTCTAAATTCAACGCTATAAGTCGAAATAACCGGTGACGAAGCGCAAATCTTACTACAATCCCGGCTAATTCTTTTCATTTCACCACGGACTTGATCGACTTACGACTGAATAACTGGCAACTGGCGTTAATTAATATAAGTTGCCAGTCGTCAGCTAGTCAATATGTCTACTTCTAAAAGTTGATAAATCTTAGAAGCCTCATTCTTACATATTGCTTTTATTCTTCCAACTCCTGTTCCGACTCTTTGCCTTCTGCGATCAGGCTATCGATCAACCTTTTTTTACGCAGATTGGTAGCGATCGCGTGGGCGGCGATACCCGCACCGGTAGCAATGGCCACAGCAGCACCGATCTTATCCGCACTGCTTTCAATACCAAAGCCCGGGAAGTTGGAAATGCGGCGATAGAACGGACCATTGTCCCAGAAATTAGCTTCACTACAACCGATACAGCCGTGTCCGGACTGGATCGGGAAGCTGGTGCCGTTATTCCATTTGGTTACCCCACAGGCATTATAGGTCATTGGTCCCCGACAGCCTACTTTGTACAGACAATAGCCTTTTTGAGCATTTTCATCGTCAAAGCTCTCCACAAAAAGCCCGGCATCATAGAATGGCCGCCGGTAACAGGTGTCGTGTACCCGTTTGGAGTAGAAAGCCTTTGGTCTACCGATACGATCCAATTCGGGAATACGACCGAAGGTGACCAGGTGCACCAGTACACCGGCCATAACTTCTCCGATCGGCGGACAGCCCGGCACCCGGATAATGGGTTTGCCTTTCACCAGTTTATGGATCGGTGTAGCTCCGGTCGGATTCGGTTTGGCAGCCTGTACGCAGCCGTTGCAGGCGCAACTACCCCAGGCGATAATAGCCTTGGCTCCTGCTGCCGTTTCCTGCAGAATGTCCAGGGCAGAACGACCGCCGATACAGCAGTAAACACCATCATTGTCAACCGGCACAGAGCCTTCGATGCAGAGCACATATTCCCCGGGGAATTCTTCCATCGTCTTGTGCATGGCCGCCTCCGCCTGATGACCGGCCGCAGCCATCAGCGTTTCGGTATAATCCAGTGAGATCTTGTCCAGGATCACATCGGCTACAATAGGGTGAGAAGAGCGGATAAAAGACTCACTGCAACAGGTACACTCCTGGAAGTGCATCCAGAGCACCGGTACACGAGGCTTGGTCATCATGGCTTCAGTGATCTGCGCCACACCTGAGGCCTCCAGGCCAAGATAAGCGGCAATGGTGGTACAGAACTTCATGAAATCCCGACGGGAATAGCCTTTCTGGCGCAATTCTTCGTAGTAGGTGGGTCGGTTGGCGGAAGGCGTCATGGCGGTTAGGATTTTGTGGTTAAAAGACCCGGCATTTCCATTGGTTATGGAAAAACACATCTTTAAAGGAAGATTTTAGATGGCATTTTTTTGATGACAAATATCACTTCAATAGGTGATTCTGCTTAGCCCGACGGGCCGACAGGGCTCCTAATTTAGTACGCGTGGTCGATGGTCAGTTTGTAATAGGAAGGAACGACCCGGGAAGAAGTAATCGATGATCGAACAGAAGCAGATACCCGAGGTCCATTCCGGCGCATTTTATTTGAAATGTTCTGCTGAGTAAATCAACTGACCATTGACCTTTTTACCAGAAGGTAAGCTATCGTTCAACCGACAACCAGCAATATGCACGAACTATCGATCGTAATGAGCATCGTAGATATCGCCAGCGAACAGGTGAGAGAGCATGATGCCGACTATGTAGAACGCATCGAACTGGAGATCGGTAGCCTGGCCGGTATAGAACCTCAGGCATTGGAGTTTGCCTGGGAAGCCGCTGTACCGGATACCGTACTGGAAAAAGCAGTACGCAATATTCATTATCTGCCGGCCCGGGCCAGATGCGCTGCCTGCAGCCAGGAATTTGAATTGCAACAGTTATTTGATCCCTGCCCGCACTGCGGTGAATATTTCAGCGATCTGTTGCAGGGGAAGGAATTGAGGATCAAGACTATGACTTTGATCGGTAAGGAAGAACCAACGCCTTCCAATTAATGTAAGTTGCTTGTCGTCAGTTATAATCTGGATAACTGACAACTTGAATAAAACCAATAGCCATGTGTAGTACCTGCGGATGCAATCAACCTTCGGATGCAGTTACCATCACCCTGATCGGTGAGGAGGGAACAGCAGTTGCCCATGATCATCACCACCATCACGGTCATGGACACCATCATCACCATTCCCACACACATGATGGCCATCATCATCACCATCATGATCATGACCACGGGCATACGCATGGCAAAACTGTTGTAGAACTCGAACAGGATATTCTTCAGCAGAATAACCTGCTCGCCGAACGCAACCGCGGTTTTCTGGAGGCTAAAGATATCCTGGCCCTGAATCTGGTGAGTTCTCCCGGTTCGGGCAAAACTTCCCTGCTGGAAGTTACACTAAGTCGGCTCCGCGACGAGATCGCCTGTTATGTCATTGAAGGCGACCAACAAACTAATAATGATGCAGACCGGATTGCCGCTACGGGAGCACCGGTGGTACAGATCAATACCGGCAAGGGCTGTCATCTGGACTCTGAGATGGTCAATAAGGCCCTAAAGAAACTCCGCCCGG
>JAGQXH010000418.1 GCA_020436695.1 Lewinella sp.
GGTGTTATCGGCCAACCCTTGTTTTTCCAGTTCTGCCAACACCTTACCGACCTGAGCATCGATGTAACTGATGGCAGCGTAATAGCCGTGTTTGAGCTTGCGACTGTACGTGTCGGATAAATTGTGATCTAAACCGGCCTTCTCCTCGCCCAATGCGTACTGATTGAATTCTCCACTTCCGTGCAGACTGGCGGTGCTCACATTTTCGGGGAGACCGGGAACCGGCGTCAACGGTATATCTTCTTCCTTATACAGATCCCAGTATTTCTTAGGTGAATTGAACGGCAGATGTGGTTTGAAAAATCCGACACCAAGAAAAAAAGGCTGACCGCGCTGTTTCAGTTCCTGTAATTGCTTAACCGCCAGATTCGCCGTAAGGCCGTCCGGATAACCTTCGTCCGGCACGTCAGCGGCTTCATAAGGCTTTACCTGCTTGTCCAGATGATTGCGATTCTTACCTCCGGCATATCCAAAAAAGGCATTCCAGCCGTTGCCCCATTCACCGGCATCAAAGAGAAATTCATTCCAACTATGGGGCATTTCCTGAACATCACCCGGTTCTGCCAGATAATCATAGACCAATCCGTCCGCCGAATGCGCGATCTTGCCCATCCCTACCGTGTAATATCCATTGCGGCGCAAGTGATGGATGAAAGACTCCGGTTTCTCCCGCTCCGGTTGCCCCGAAAGGTATTTCGCAATGGCACTGTTCTGGATGTGATCCGTAGTGAGCGGAAGATCGCCGGTGATGAGACTGTAGCGGGAAGCACCACAGGTGGGTACCGTCACAAAATGGCGATTGAACAGGAAACCGGATGCCGCCAGGCGATCCAGGTTAGGACTTTTGACGACCTCATTGCCGTAACATCCTAAATCCGGCCGAAGATCATCAATGGCAATGAAAAGGACATTGGGATGTTCGGGCATAGCCGAATCCTGCTCTTGTCCTGTATTATTCCGGCAGGCCAAAGCCAATAGGCAGATAAGCAATAGATAGACGGTATTTTTCACAAGCATATTTTACTGATCTTTTTAAGTCTATGGATCGAGGAGTGAAGGAAACGCCGGCTTACAAGCGCTCATTTCTTCCTTCACTCCTCATTCCTCACTTCCTAATCAATATCCCGGATTTTGTGTCAACTCAGCCTCCTGATTGGCATCGATCTCCGACTGCGGGATCGGCCAGAGATTATGAAATTCCTGAATAGTGGGAGCCGATACCGGATTGTATTTTTTGATACGATCGTCGAGCAGTCCCAAACGGGCTAAAGTTAGTCGACGTGGCTCTTCTACCAATAATTCCCGGGCTCTTTCGTCCAGGATATAATCAATATCCACTTCAGATGCAGCTACGGGAGTGGCATTCGCGCGGGCCCGAACCGTATTGATATCAGCAGCGGCATTCTCCAGATCTCCCTGGCCTAGATAGGCCTCGGCGCGCAGCAGATAAGTCTCCGCCAGCCGCATAGCATACATATCACTATACAGACGGCCCCCATTGTCGTACCCCTGAGGGTGACCGTAAGGATGGGATGCTTTTTTTACCCAAACGAAGTGATTGCGCACCGTATCATCCGGAGTGGGGATGATCAGTTCCCCAAAGTTGGCGGAAGCCGGGTTGTTAATGTAAAACTTGCGCTGCATATTATATTCTGAGTTTCGGATATCATTATCCCAGTCGCTTTGCCAGATGGTGTATTCCATGTATTCGGAAGGCCGCATGAAGGCTACCGGCCGCCCTAGTTGATCATCTTTAAGGATTGCCCCCAAACCGTCCGGGGTCTTCAGTCTTTCCAGCAATGGCCCCCAGCAACGTTCCAGCCGATTCCCGTCTCCGCCTCCCGGCACATTGTATTCGATCTGCCAGGCCAGAATAGTCTCCTTATTCCCGGAAGACCGGTCCTGATTCCCAAGACGATGCAGATCCCAGAACACATCCCCAGGCTTGTCCGTCAGGGTACCGAACCGCTCGGTCATTAATTCGTACTGCGGGTCTTCGATAACATTAGTAGCGGCCTCGATAGCCTTATCATAGTCGCCGGTCGTAATATAGATCTCCGACAGTAAGTGATCGGCAGCAGCCTGTGACAATCGTCCGAGATCAGGATTGTCCTTGGGTAAGTACAGCCGTGCAAATTCCAGGTCTTCAACGATCTGGGCCAGCACCTCCGCTTTCGGAGCACGCGTAAAATCCAGCCGTGGACCAATGATCTCTTCCAGCAATAAAGGCACATCTCCGTACAGATGCACCAGAAAACGGTAAGCATAAGCCCGGAAGAAACGTGCATGGGCCTGTATGCCCAGCTTTTCTTCATCACTGGCCCAATCCACTTCCGGGTACTCGGAACGCGTGATAATGATATTGGCATTCTTGATGATATTATACAGCTTTCGCCAGTAACCGGTAGCGATGGCGTTGAAGGAATTGATCGTGGTGTAATCCCCGAAGTAGTTTTTCTTATCCCAGTACCAACCCAGATCAGTACCCGAGCCATAAAGGGTCTGTGTTCCTTTATCCGCCTCTGCTCCCGGCAGGTTTTCGTGAGTACGCAGGGTGCGGCCTACGAGATACATATGGTTGATGGCGGCTTCGAAGCCGGCTCGGTCTGTATAGGCATTCTCCGGGCTCAAAAAACTTTTCGGGATTTCGTCCAGGAATTCGTCATTGCAGGCCATCACACCGAATAGGCCGAAGAAGAACAGTAGATAATAAGCAGAAGAATATATGTTGTAATTTTTCATTTGTTGTAGGATTTTTGATAATACCTGGTAAAAGATGTGCAGGGATTAAGATCCCGATCCCAACATCTCTGGATCTTAATCGTCCATGTGGCTTAAAACCTCAGATCAGCCCCCAGGGTAAAGGTGCGCAGCATTGGGAAATTGCCGACCGTAGTGGCATTTTCCGGGTCATAACCGGACCACTTGGTCCAGGTGTGCAGGTTCTTACCGCTGACGTAAAGACGGAGTGACTGTAAACCCAAACGACTCAGTAGATCCTGATCAAAATTATAAGATAAGCTGACATCCTGTAAGCGGACAAAACTACGGTCTTCCAATACCGGATGCCCCCGACTGGGCACGTAGTTGATAATGGGATATTCATTCGATGGATTATTTGGCGTCCAATAGGGTACATCCTGAAAATTGAAGCGCTCGGACCAGGTAGAAAATCGTCCGTTTACATTGTACATCCGGATATTATCTCCCATGTAGTAATTATATTTCCCACCTCCCTGGATCGAATTGATCAAAACGTAGAGGGAAAAATTCTTGAACCGCAGCGTATTGGAAATGGAAAAAGTATAATTCGGTAGAGATGATCCCAGAATAGTACGGTCATCGGCGGTCAGGCCCTCAACGCCGTCTGTGTCTTTCAACCGGTATTCTCCGGCCTGAAACCCATCGGGTATCTCGTCTCCGATCTGATAGATACCATCTACCTGATAACCATAATAAACATCTACCGGATATCCAATAAACCAGCTGTTGCTGATGTCATCATCCTCAATACCGTCGTTATCCGCATCAATACCGGTAAGTGCCTCGATACGGTTGCGATTGAGAGAAAAAGTGAAGCCGGATTCCCACGACCAGTTCGGGTTAGCAGGATTTGAATTGGTAGAGTTCAGAGCGATCTCTACTCCATGATTGTGCACCTGCCCGAGATTAGTGAAAACGGAGGCAAAACCACTGGTTTCCGGGATACTGCGTTGTAGCAGCAGATCATAGGTTTCGGAAGAGTAGATATCCACACTACCGCGTAAACGGCCATTGAGTATACCAAAATCCACTCCGCCGTTGATCACTTTGGTCGTTTCCCAACTCAGCGCCGTATTCGCCAGCGAGGTACTGTAAGTGGTCGGAACGGTAGTATTACCAAACACATATTGGCTGTTGCCGATCCGGGCCAGTGACTGGTAGCGACCTACGGCCTGGTTGCCGTTTTTACCAAAGGATATGCGGAGTTTCAACAGATCAAAGAGCCCCTCCTGCATAAAGCTTTCATTGGAAAGCGTCCAACTCAACCCAACAGACGGAAAGCTGGCGTATTTATTACCGCGACCAAAGCCGGAATAACCGTCGCGCCGCATCGTAGCCGTCACGGCATAACGGTTATCAAAGGAATAATTGAGGCGCCCCATTACGGCTACACTGTTTTGATCGGAATAATCACTGCTAACCGTCTGAACTGCGGCAATACCCAGACCGTGATAGCCTAACTGCTGGGTAAAGAAATCATTACCATTGAGCTCAGATGTCTCGATGCGCTGTGCTTCCCGGCTGTACAAAACAGTGGCGTGTACGGAATGACGTCCGTTGAAGGTCCGTTGGTAAGTCAGGAAATTGTCAAAGGTCCAGTCAAATGCTTCGCTGAAGTATTTGCTGGCCCGGCCGTTGGATGTCCTGCCGGCCAGATAATCCCCGCTGAAGAACTGGTTGAATTTTCGATTGCGCAAGTTAGCCGAATAATTGAGGGTCCAGGATAAACCCGGAATGAAGGGAAAATCCAACTGGCTGGAAAGGGTGCCCAGAAAGCTGTTGCGAATATCGACATCATCATACAGCGTGTTCAGGAGCGGGTGCACTCCCAGCGGATCCTCATGCGGCAGTTCTTTGTAAATGCCGCGTTCTTCATCTTCCCAAAACGATCCGTATGGGCTCAGTCCATAAGTGTAATTCAATTCGGCAGCGATCCCGGAATAATCCAGACTGGAAAAGGCAGTGTTCAATTTGATGGTGTACCAGTCGGTAATGTCATTGGAAAAATTGGCCTTCAGTGCCAGGCGCTGGAAATTGTCGTTCGGTACAATGCCTTCCTGCGAGAAGGCCGTACCGGCAAGATAGTAATTGGTTTTGTCGGTACGCCCGGAAACATCCAGATGGTAACTATGACTCATACCGGTCTGGATCAGTTCATCGAACCAGTTGATGGTGCGGCCGTTCCGGTAATTCTCGGCCTCCGTCGGAGAGAGATAAGCTTCAATGTTGTTGGGATCGGCTTCCAGTCCGGAGGCTTCCCGAAAATCAAGGATCTTCTGGATATAGCCCGGGCCATCCAATACATCTACCAGATAGACCGGATCGGAGAAACCATGCGAAGTATTAAAATTGAAAGTCGGTTTATCGGTCGTTCCGCCCTTGGTGGTAATGAGGATCACGCCGTTGGCGGCTCTCGCTCCATAGATAGCCGCAGCACTGGCGTCTTTCAATACATCGACCGAAGCAATGTCCTTATTGTCAAAATGATTGAGCGAACCATTGAAGATGATCCCATCCACCACGATAAGCGGGCTGTTCCCCGCCGATAGTGAGTTGGTTCCCCGGATCAGAATACCGGGATCTTCTCCCGGGCGGTCCGGATTCCTGACTGCCAGGCCGGGCACACTGCCCTGCAGCGCCTGAAATACATTATAGTTGGGCAGATCTTCAAATTTGTCCATGCGGGTACTCACCAAGGATCCGGTCACATCCGATTTCTTTTGCGTACCGTAACCCACGACGACGACTTCTTCCAGGCTGGTTACATCCGGCTGCAATTCCAGATCGATGACCTGTCGATTATTAACGGAGATCTCCTGGGGGATAAAACCGGTATAGGAAAACTGCAGGATCGCCTCACCACTGGCCACCGAGAGGCTGTAATTGCCATCAAAGTCAGTGACCGTGCCGTTGCTGGTCCCTTTTTCCAGGATATTTACACCGATAAGGGGTAGACCTTCATCATCTTTAACGGTCCCCCGAATTTCGAAGGCGACATCTTCCGGCCGTTTACCGCGATTGTACCTTCTTGCCAAAGTAGCTTCGTTAATATCCCGGATCAACTCCGCAGATGAGAGTACGATCTGCCGACCTTTCACCACATATTTCGTGCCGGTACCGGCAAAAAGCTTTTCCAATACCGGTACGATCAACTGATCCTGCACTTTGACCTCTACCCTTCTATCGACATCAACGATCTTCGGGCTGTAAAGA
Organism: Lewinella sp.; assembly: GCA_020436695.1. Lineage (GTDB taxonomy): Bacteria > Bacteroidota > Bacteroidia > Chitinophagales > Saprospiraceae > Flavilitoribacter. The sequence goes on from JAGQXH010000418.1 coordinate 5,977, forward strand.
AAAAAGAATTCGCTCTGGTCTTCAATGGCTTTGAGGACCTGTTCGATCCGGGTATTTTCCAGATGGAGGGTTAGGCGAGCTGCCTGCGCGTAGGTATCCGCAGCCCAGATCTGCAAGACCGATCCCAGAATGAGTAATGTGGTTAGTTTCATAATTCGGAAGGCTTTAGTGGGCAGCATAGGGTATTGTTTCCTATCTTGCCTGATAGAATTTTTTTCCATTAGTCAGTGTGGTTAGTTAATAATTCGGATTTCCGATCACACGGCTAAGCAATGGCAGATGAGTGTTGCAGCACTCGTCTGCCTTTTTGTTTTACTTCTTACGTATGATCACTTTCATTTTGCTGAAGCTTCCATCTGATTGTAATGCTCTGGGAGTTATTTTATATTCAATGGGGGAGGCTAGTTCCATCAGTTCCAAAACCTGGGGAAGGGTTTCGGATACGAAAGTCGCAGTATAGGTATAATTGGACAGGTCCGGATCTTCCAGTTCAAAATCGACATTAAACCAACGGCTCAGACGTTCGATCACATTGCTTATCGGATCGTTCTCAAAGATCAGTTTACCTTCTTTCCAAGCCGTGTATTTGTCGGAACTTACTGCGCTGGGAACGAGTTTTCTGGCCCTCTTTTGAAAAAGCAAATGTTCATCCGGTTCCATTTGATAGAGCGTGCGGTCATCATTACGTATTTTTCGGCGAATGTCTACCCGACCAGCGATCAATGTAATTTCCATGGTAGTATCCTCCGGATAGGCAAGTACATTAAACTCCGTTCCAACCGCAACGACATCCAACTGACCGGAATGTACCCGAAAAGGATGCTCCGGATCGGAAGTAACCTCGAAATAGGCCTCCCCCGATAATTCTACTTCCCGTTCTCCGGGCTCAAAACGTTGCGGATAGCGTAAAGTACTTTCATGATTCAGCCAGACCAGAGTGCCGTCCGGCAGGTTGAATGTCGTTTTTGATCCGGCTGGTGTGGTTATTTCTATCCATTCCTTTTCAGCGCCTGCTGTAAACAGCAACTCCCCCCGGCTGTAGGTCAGGATCAGTATCGTCAGGATCGGTAGAAAAAGAATGGCTGCTGCCCGGATCAGGTATCGCACGATGGCTCTGGGCAACGATATGTTCAATCTGCTCTCCGGCGTTGCTACAGTGAGATTGATCCGGTGATGAAGACGGTCCAGCAGGTTTTCAAAATCTACTTCCGGAGGGGACTCCTGTAATGGAATAGTTTCCCAGCTTTCCCGCAAGATCTGTTTTCCAGCCTCAGTATCCGCTTCCTGTTGCAGCCAACGGAGTACTTCTTCCACTTCGACCGGAGTACATTCATTCCGAAGATATTTATTGAGCAGGCTGGAAGTCATTAAATATTGGTTGCAGATTTTTCAAATAAACACTCCTCACCATATCACTAAATCACACGCCGGTAATACGCGCAATAAAATGGACACCACCACCTGGATCGCAATTTTTTTTCGGATTTTTTTTTGAAGCAGAATCTTATGCCGGAAAGAGGAAGCGGTTTCTTCAAAAGAATAGAGCAGCCAACAGCAGCATTTTCAGC
>JAGQXH010000419.1 GCA_020436695.1 Lewinella sp.
GAAGCCCGGAGGAGTGATGAGCCATTTCATCGATCTGTCTGACCACTTCGCCCATTTTGACCATTCGATCAATATTTACAATTTCCTGCGTTTCAGCGAGGCAGAATGGAACCTGATCGACAATGTGATTCAGCCGCAGAACCGCTGGCGCTGGCCGCAGTACAAAGTGCTTTATCATTCACTGGAAATCCCGGTAACGGAAGAGCAGGTACGGCCGGGAGACGTGTCACGGCTGCGAGAGGTGCCTGTACACGTGGAGTGGAAGCGGTTTTCGGAGGAGGAACTGGCGGTGAGTCATGGGTATTTGGTAAGTGTGGGTAGGGGATAATCAGAAATAGAAAACAGATATTGGTGGAGGAAAACTGTCTAAAACAATGTCAATGGCAATATCAATTTCAATGGCAAAAGTCTGTAAATCAATATCCTTCCCGCGGCATGGCAGCTGATTGTTATTCATTGATATTGCCATTATCATTGCTATTGATATTTTTCAGCTTTCATCACTCGGCATCAATCCAACCTAATTCCGTCCCCGCCGCCGTTCCTGTATCCTTTTAAGTAACATCCGTTTGAATTCCCGGTCGGCCCGGTTGAATCCGGTCAGTTTTCTGGGAGATACCACTTCGGCCATTTTTACGAAATATTTTCGCTTCAGGTCCAGCAATTCCTGTTCCATATCAAAATGACTGAGCAATTGTGCTTTTGCTTCCTCATTGGTCATCTCTATGGGGCGCTTTAATTGTCGATCCTGGTACTGTTTACGGATGCGGCGTTCTTCCCGCTCGTATTCGTTGAAAAGCGGCCAGAATTTCTCTGCCTCTTTGCTGTTGAGATCCATCCTCTCGGTAATAAAAGCTACTCTTTGCGCCTGTACCCGGTCGAGTGCGGTAGGTGAGATATCATCTTCCTCCATGGCGGCCTGCGCCCAGGCGCCCGTCAGGTAGAAAAATCCGAGTAAAAAGAGCAATGTATGTTTCATGTCGATTGTTTTATGAAGAGCTCACCGGAAGTATTGCCAATATTTACAGCAATTCCTCCAGTTCCATGTCATCCAGCATTTCATCAAAATAGAGATCCATTTCGGTTTCTTCCAGACTGTCTTCTTCGGGAAATAGATCTGAGTCCAGTGGGTCTGCCTGAGATTCTTCCGCCAGCAGCCGAAGATCAAACTCATCCAGGTGGACATTGATATAGGCCTCAATATCAGCCTCACTTATGGTGATCTTGCCGCTTGCCAATTGCTGATCATCTTTTTTGAATAAGATTGACAGGCTAATAACTAAAATGGCCATTCCTGCCAGTGCGTAGGCATAGGCCGGTTTCCACCGCTCCGCAAAAAAACTGATCAGCCATTGCTGCCATCTTTCCCAGACACTGACAACCGGTTGGGGAGAAGGCGTTTGCAGTTTTTGCCATACCTCATCAGAAAGCCGGTTGAAATAAGCCGGAGGTACCTCAATGGGAGATTCCCTGGGCCGCAAGCGGGCCAGGCCGGGCGAGATGTCTTCCAATTCCTGCTGAATATGCTTATGTTCCTTTTTGTGTTTCATGATCTATCTGGTATTGAAACCGACTTCAGGTCATTGTATTGATCAGGAAGCTTTCAATTTTCTTTACTGCGTGGTGATAAGATGCCTTTAGACCACCTACGGAAGTTTGCAATATGTCGGCTATCTCCTGGTAACTCAGTTCGTCATAATACCGCATTACAAACACCTGCCTTTGCCGGTCGGGCAAACGATTCATGGCCTGCTGCAGGCGTTCCCTGATCTCCTCTCCGTCCATCCAGGTATCGGCCCGTATCTGCAGTGACGTATCGGATCCATCCGTAGAAAGTGACTGTACTGCGCGGCGCTGCCTTTTCTTAAGATAGGTCAGGGCCTCATTGGTCGCAATGCGGTACAGCCAGGTATACAGCGCTGACTGGCCTTTAAAGCTGTCAATGCTGCGAAATACTTTAAGGAGACAGTTCTGTAATACATCGTTGGCGTCTTCATGACCATCTACCATACGCCGGATGTGCAGGTACAGCCGTTCCTGATAACAACTCATCAGCAGACGGAAACCCTGCTCCCGCGTGTGTTCTGTACGCAACAGCACGATAAGCTGCTCATCCTGTAACATGGGTTCGGGCGCCTGCACTTGCACGAAGTTTATTCTCTTTAGGGCATTTGACTATTGTGTCTGTCAGAGGTTTAACGACCGGCCGGTTTTTTTATTGAAAAATCACATGGACACATGTAAATGAAAGGAAAACCCAAAAAGTCGCGACAGTTTAGTAATTTTGTGGGAATTTTCTGAAAAGGGACCTGAAATCTGGCAAGATGCCTCCCAGGCGAAGATGCTCATGGATTTGAAAGAAAAGATCGATAAAGATAAATTGCCCCGCCACATTGCCGTCATTATGGACGGTAACGGGCGCTGGGCCAAGCAGCACGGTAAGGCTCGTGTCTTCGGACACCGCAACGGTGTAACAGCCGTTCGGGAAACCACTGAGGCTGCTGCCGAACTCGGGGTGGAATACCTGACCCTCTATGCTTTTTCTACCGAAAACTGGAGCCGGCCGAAATTGGAGGTCAATGCCCTGATGGCGCTCCTGGTAGAATCACTGAACAAGGAGGTGGACACCCTGATGAAGAACAATATTCGCCTAAAGGCCATCGGCGACCTGTCCCGCTTACCTTCGAATACGTATAAGGCCCTGCTACAGGGCATGAAACGTACTGCCGGTAATACGCGCATGACGCTGGTGCTGGCTCTCAACTACAGCGGTCGCTGGGAGTTGGTGGAAGCCGCCAAAGAAATTGCCCTGAGAGTCAGTCAGGGAGATCTGGAAGCAGATCAGATCGACGAATCTACCATTGCGGCTGCCCTGAGTACCCGAGATATGCCTGATCCGGAATTACTTATCCGTACCAGTGGTGAACGTCGGCTGAGCAACTTTCTGCTCTGGCAACTGGCTTATGCTGAATTCATCTTTTCGCCTGTATTCTGGCCGGACTTTCGAAAACAACACCTCTACGAAGCCATTATCGATTTTCAGAACAGAGAACGCCGATTTGGCAAGATCAGCGAACAATTAGTCCGTTAACATACAACCATTAAGCGGCGTAAGTCCTCTTTGATTCGTTGTTTGTGTTAACTTTGCGACCCGTTCGGTGATCAGGCCGAAAAGATAACTGTTGAACGCCATTTGAAATTAGTCTATATGCAAAATATTGTAGTGAAGTGTAAGCCTGGTCTTCGCTTCCTCTTATTAGTAGGATTGCTTTGGGTGCTGGCCGCCGGGTCGGCCTGGTCCCAGATAGTTGCAGATACGGTACCGGTATTCAACTACGAGGATCCGAAGGAGTATGAGATCGGAGGGATCACGGTAAACGGAGCCAATTTTAGTGATGACAATGCGATCATCGGGGTGTCCGGCCTTAAAGTGGGAGAGAAGATCCGTATTCCCGGAGCAGAGATCCCCAAAGCGATGCGATCCCTTTGGAAACTGCGCCTGTTCACCGATGTCCGTATTCTGCAGGAAAAGATCATTGGTGATGTGATCTTTCTGGAGATTGCCGTGCAGGAACGCCCCCGTCTGTCTAAATATTCCTACCATGGAGCCAAGAAAGGCTTTCACGAAGATCTCAATGAGGCGGTCGATCCTTTCCTGTTGAAGGGCGGTATCGTTACGGAGAACGTGAAAGTGAATGCCAAAGAGGCGATCGAGAAGTTTTACGTGGGTAAAGGCTTCCTGGACGCACATGTAACCGTGGATGAAATTCCGGATTCCAGCCGGATCAACTCGGTTTCTCTGATCTTCAACGTAGATCGCGGGCCGCGTATTAAAGTTGAGGATATCGATTTTGTCGGCAACACGGAAGTGAAGGATAAAAAGCTGCGCAAGCAGATGAAGAACACCAAGAAAAAAGGACGTTTCCTGGGTTCTTCCAAGTTTATCAAAGCCGATTTCGAAGAGGATAAGAACAGTGTCATCAAGTTTTACAATACGATCGGTTTTCGAGATGCCCAGATCACTTCCGACTCTTTCTGGCGTACCGAAGACGGTGATCTGAAATTGCGACTTGCAATCGAGGAAGGAGATCAGTACTACTTCCGCAATATTACCTGGAAAGGGAATTCCATTTATCCGACCGAAACGCTCGAAAACGTGCTGGGTATTGAAAAGGGCGAAGTGTACAATCAGGAACTCCTCGAAACCCGTCTGCGCTTCAGCCAGGACGGCCGGGATGTGAGTACGCTATATATGGATAACGGTTACCTCTTCTTCCAGGTAGATCCTACGGAAATAGCCATCGTTGGTGATTCGATCGACTTGGAAATGAGGATCTACGAAGGTCCTCAGGCAACTATCGACAAGGTGGTGATCCAGGGTAATGATCGCACACACGAACATGTGATCCGCCGTGAATTGCGTACCCGGCCCGGTGATAAGTTCAGCCGCTCCAATATTATCCGATCCCAGCGGGAGATCGTCAACCTGGGTTACTTCAACCCGGAAGCACTGGGCATCAATACCCCGGTTAACCCGCAACGTGGTACGGTGGATATCGAATACACCGTAGAAGAGAAACCTTCCGATCAGTTGGAGCTTTCCGCCGGTTGGGGTGGTAACCGCCGGGTGATCGGTACGTTGGGCGTGGCTTTTAACAACTTCTCGCTGCGTAATATCTTCAATAAAGAAGCCTGGAGACCATTACCGCAGGGCGACGGTCAGCGGGTGAGCCTGCGTGCCCAGACCAACGGTGATTTCTACCAGTCGTACAATATGTCGTTCACCGAACCCTGGCTGGGCGGTAAAAAACCGACCTCTTTCACGCTGGCCGGTTTCTACAACCGTTTCGCTTTCGGTACGCGTGGTACAAGTAGCCGTCAGAGCTTTAACATTATCCAGGGTTCTGTAAGTTTGGGTACCCGTCTGCGCTGGCCGGATGACAACTTTGTGTACAGCACCGCCATCAACATCCAGACCCTGAGCCTGGACAACTGGATCAGCGGCTTGTTCCGTACCGACGATGGTGGTGTGGTGGCCGAAGGTTATTACAACAACTTCAGTTTGTCGCAGACCATTGCCCGGACGACGATCAACGATCCGATCTTCCCCAAGGAAGGTTCCAAGTTCTCGCTGTCTTTGCAGATGACCCTGCCATACTCACTGATCTTCTTTAAAGACAAAGATTACTCCGAGCTTTCTCCGTCCGAACGCTTCCGCTGGCTGGAATACCACAAATGGCGTTTTGACGCTGAATGGTACACGCCTCTGGTAGGCAAACTGGTGCTGAAAGCACAATCCAAGATCGGTATTCTGGGGACCTATAATAAGAAGGTGGGCACCTCTCCCTTCGAGCGCTTTCAGTTGGGTGGCGACGGTATCAACAACCAGCAGTTCGGTTTTGCCGGTGTAGATATCATCTCACTGCGCGGTTATGAAGTGGAGGATCTGGAGGCCAACCTCGATCCCAATGGCGGATCAGGCAATATTGCTACTCCGGTCTTCTCCAAGCACACCCTGGAATTGCGTTATCCACTGTCACTTAATCCTAGTTCGACGATATTCGTAACTGCCTTTGCCCAGGCCGGTAATGCCTGGCGGACTGTGCGGGACTTTAACCCCTTCGACCTCAAACGGTCAGCAGGTGTGGGTCTGCGGGTATTCCTGCCGATGTTCGGTACGCTCGGTTTCGACTATGGCCTTGGTTTTGATAAAGACCTTACCGGCGATAAAAAACTGGGTACTTTTAATATTGTACTTGGTTTTGAGCCGGAATAACATAGTAAGGAGAGTTGAGGAATGAGAAATGCCTACGAAGAGACAAGTTCTTTTCGTAGGCATTTACATTTAGAGGAAGACAATTATCTTGCCTGAGATCAGCTCTTGATTAAACGGACTTTTTTCTAAATGACTAATCGACTTACATCTATATGATACTCCAATTGCTTACAATTCGCTGGGATGTTTCGCCCGAGATATTTTCCATAGGTGATTTTGCCATGCGCTGGTACGGTGCGCTATTTGCCGCCGGCTTTTTACTGGGATTATGGATGGTCACTAAAATGTTCAAGGCGGAGGGTGCTCCGGAAAAATGGCTGGATATCATCTTCTTTTTTATGATCGGCGGTGGCGTGATCGGGGCTCGGCTTGGGCATGTCTTTTTTTATGAATGGGACTACTATTCCAACCATCTTTCGGAAATACCCATGATCTGGCGTGGTGGGTTGGCGAGTCATGGCGGTGCGATCGGTATTTTGCTGGCCTTGTGGATCTTTTCAAAGTACGTATCCAAACGATCTATGCTCTGGATACTTGATAAGATTGTGGTCCCCACGGCTTTGGCGGCCGGCCTCATCCGAATGGGCAATTTGATGAATTCGGAGATCGTAGGTAATGTGACTGATGTGCCCTGGGCTTTTGAGTTTGTACGGCATGCGACAGAGAACAAGATACCGCTGGGGCCGCGACATCCGGCGCAATTGTATGAGGCCATTGCCTATTTCATCATCTTCATCATTCTCTATTTCACTTACTGGAAGACGGAAAAGCGTAAACAACAGGGATTCATTTTCGGCCTTTTTCTGGTCTTGACTTTTACGGCCCGCTTTTTTATCGAACCCTTCAAAAGCAGCCAGGGAGGTTTTGAATCGGCCTTGGGCAATGTATTGAGTACAGGACAATGGCTGAGTATTCCGTTTGTACTGGCGGGCATTTATTTTATCGTTCGGGCTAATCAGCGCAATCGCTAGGGGAGATGTTGTAGTGTGTGAGTATTGAGGAGAACCCCGCAATCCATAGTGCCCTATGCGAGGGTCTCCTATTTCCCCAACCAGGCCTTAAACTCAGAGGCCTTCTCTTTACTTACAACCACATCATTATCTTCGGTTTTAGGAGACAATTGCAGGATCAGTTTGCCTTTGAAATATGGGTTGATGTTTTTGATGGACTTAATATTGACAAGGTATCCGCGATTGACCCGGAAAAAATCGTGGGGATCCATAAGGTTGTCCAGTTCTTCCAGGGTGTAGTCGATCAGATAACGTTGATTTTCCCAGGTCTTCAGAAAGCAGAGTTTTCCTTCGGCGTGAAACCAGGCAATTTCACTGATATCAATGGATAGAAGTCGCTGCCCCTGCTTTACGAGAAAGCGATGCCGGTATTTGGTCGGATTTGGCCTTTGCTGGAATTCCTGTAATAGCGATTCGATCTGATTTTGCAAACCACTTCGATCCGCCGGCTGCCGCAGATTCAGGAATTTGCTTATGCTGTGTTCCAGTTCTTCCTTTCTCACTGGTTTCAGCAGGTAGTCGATACTGTTGAGCTTAAAAGCCCGAAGAGCGTATTCGTCGTAGGAGGTCGTGAAAATGATGGGGGAGTGCACTTCCACCTGATTGAATATTTCAAAACACTGTCCGTCGGCCAGTTCAATATCCATAAAAATAAGGTCTGGCGCCGGGTGGTTGTGCAACCACTGAACGGTATTGCTGATACTCAGCGTATGGCCGATAATATGGGCG
>JAGQXH010000041.1 GCA_020436695.1 Lewinella sp.
AAAATTTCGCATACCATCTCCTGATAGTCAATGGCTTAACGAAATATTAAAAACCTAAAATTGGTTCATTTATTTTTGCTCCGTCACTAACCTATTCCATCTCCATTGACCAAAACACATCTTATACTATTTTTCAGTGCTCTTTACATCATCGGCATAACGGTTTCACCGGCACTGCTGTCCATCAGTATGTTCGGATTGGCCGTAGCCGCACTTGTTCATTTCCCTGATCCCAAAAGCTGGATACCGGCACCGGACTGGCGGTCGATCGACCAACTGATCCATCCCTGGCGTTATCCGGTATTGAGTGTCACCGGTGTGCTCTTCCTAATTGTCCTGCTAAGCGGGGTACAGGGAGGAGATCTGCAATATTGGCTGGAACGGCTACGCATAAAACTACCGTTGCTCGTCATTCCCCTGATGTTCCTGATGTTCCCGCGTTTAGCCGGGCGCCAGGTACGTAGCCTGTATTATCTTTTGATTATTTTGATGAGTTTTCTCTGCCTGGGAATAGGCGTGAATTACGCCCTGCACGCCGAAGCCATTAATACGTCGATCAAACAGGGTCAACCCATGCCCACGCCGGGAAATCACATTCGGTTTAGCCTGATCCTGGCCTACACTGTTGTTTGCGGGATCTATCTCTATCAAAAAAATTTTTACTGGAAATTTCGTTGGGAGCGAAAGCTAATCCTCGGACTAAGTCTTTTTCTCTTTCTTTTTATGCATTTTCTTTCTGTCCGTTCCGGCCTGTTAGCGATGTATTCGGCAATACTGGTTATGAGTCTATCTTATGCTTTTAACACAAAAAAGTACTGGATCGTTGTTGGAGCTATAGCCTTGATCACAATCCTTCCGGTACTTGCTTATCTACTGGTACCCAGTTTCCGGGCCAAGATGGAATATATGAGCTATGACCGGTGGAAGCATCAACGCAATGAAGGAGGTTTGTACGCCGATTCAGGCCGAATTGCTTCTTTGGAGGTGGGCTGGGAAATTTTTAAATTGCATCCATTGATCGGCGTCGGGACTGGCCATATGCAGCAAGCAGTAGACCAAACTTTTCAAACAAAATATCCTCTGGTTCCGCATCCCTTAATGCCGCACAATCAGTTGCTCTATGCTGCCGCTTCGTGGGGAATAATTGGTCTGGCAGTATTCTTATGGGCTTTTTTCTATCCCCTTTTTTACCAACGCAATTATCGAAGACCTTTGATACTGGTTTCCTATACCCTGTTTTTTGCCATGTGCATGCTGGAACACAATCTGGAAACCACCGTAGGTATTGCCTTTTACAGTTTTTTCCTCTGCCTGCTGCTTCAACCCTATTACGCCGATGGTCATCGGACGTAGTTCATTTGGTTTTCTTCAAGAAGGGAAACTACATCAGGCGGCATCAGCCAGAATAGCTTCCAGTTCCCGTACTCCTCTCGGATTGATGGGAGGCGTAAAAAGGGACTGTCCTTTTCGATCATCGAAGATCTCAATGTGCATCTCCCGTGCCAGTGTTTTAGAAAGATCGCCCATTTTTTTAGCATAGTCAGTCGGTTTCCCCAATGCCATGAACAAGTCAATAATCCCGGCACGGATTAACTCCAGTCGGTCGACGGAGGCAATTAATTCCCGTTGGTTCTTGCCTTTAGGACTTTGGCCGCTGCGGCGCAGCTTATTGCGCAGTTCGGCCGCATCGTATCCCAGGATCTCGGCCCGGTAGGTCCACCAGTTGACCGCTTCGCCATTGTTCCGGGTCTTATAGGTGCGAAGATGCTCTCGCTCACTGGCTTCCTGACAGGACACCATACTCATGGCCTTAGTCAGCTCTACAATATGCAACATCTGCTGTGCGGTCAGCGGATCTGATTCCGCATCCGTCGTACTCAATTCCAGCAATTGTTTGGCAACCTTTAGTTTGGATTTACTTCTGACCCGTAGGGCGATCATTTTGGCAAATTCTACCGACAGATAGTAATCATCAAGAATAGGATTATCCTTCACCCGGCGGGGACCGTAATCCTGAAGGCGAATTGGTTTACGGATACCATCCCTGAATTCATACCAATCGTTCAGCCATTTTTTCACATTTACCGGAAAATGCTGATTCGGCAATTCAAGCACCTGATGAAGGTTAGTGGCTGTAACCACCTTTGTACCCTTTTTACTAACCAAAACTTGTAGTTCCATATCCTTAATTATCTTGGTTCGATAACAAATTTACATCATTTGTTTTTATTTTTCAAATTCAAAACAAAAAATTTTTTTGTTGATTTCAAACATTTACTGGCATTGCTTCTAATTTACATTATAAATAATTAAAAATCAATGATGTATATCACATCAACGGAAGTAGTCGAGAAAAAAATAACATTTTTTTGTAGACATTTTTTTTTTGAATCACCAAAATAATGGCACTTAAATTTAATTTTTTGTTTGAAAATACAACCATCGCAAGGCGCTTGAAATAATGCAGACCAGTATACTTTTAAATCCGCTAAAAATAAGGTACCTTTAGGCGTTCTAACAGCACTAGATACTTCACTGAGGAACCTACCGATACGAGCCTTAACCCCCTTCGTACACCCATATCTAATTTGCAATTTAGTACTGGCTGATAGCAACATACTATCTGCTTTATCAGCCGGATCTATGCACCTGTTCCCATGCTGACCATTATCTTATTACCCGGGTAGCTCGTTTTAAAGGAGGTATCCCTGCTTTTGTATGTTGAATTATAATCTCATAATCTATATCGCAAAATGAAAAATGGCATAACACGTTTACTACTTTTCCTGGGAGTTATTGTCTCATCAACTCAGATCCATGCAGCCGACTACTTCTGGGTGGGCGACGGCGGAAACTGGAATGATCTCACCCACTGGGCTTCCTCTTCCGGTGGTGCCGGGGGCGCCTACATTGCCTTACCTACCGCCGACGATGATGTGTTTTTTAATGAGAACTCATTCACCACTTCCGGTCAGGTGGTCACTTTGTCTACCAATGCCGTATGTAAGAATATGGCCTGGACCAATATTCTCGGTAGCCAGATGCCCTCGCTGCATTTTTCCAATGGGGTAACGCTGGGTATCTACGGAAAGATCGACCTTGATTCCGACATGAACATCACCTATGAATTGGGTAATCCCGGCCGGATCCAAATGTTGAGTACGGAAAAAAACACCAATTATGCCGTAGCAACCAACGGAAATACACTACCCAATATTGAGTTTGCCGGAGCGGGCGGTAAGTGGTCGGTAACCACTACCTTGCAGGTGGCCGGTGAATTGAAAGTAACCAATGGTACATTTCAGAGTGGAGCACCTGCCAACATGCGCTTCAATGTTACCACCAATACTTTTGTGGTAGATGGAGCCGATGCAGATCTGGATATTGCCCGTATGAACATCACGGCCAATACGCGCTTCCAGATAAGCAATATCAACACCCTGGATGTTTCACAGGGTGGAAATCAATCCATCATCAATACACCTCATTTTCAGATAGATCCAACCGCCGGTAACCTGACATTTGGAACTGTAACCATTACCGGTTCCAACGGCAAGATCGACGCCAGCGGCTTAAATCTGGAGTTTGATGGAGCCGTCACCTTTTCCGCTTCCACCACCAACACAATATTAGGTAGCCATACTTTCAATGAAGACATCACTTTTCTCGGTTATGGATTCTCTGTATTGCTGGAAGCAGGCAGTACGCAGACGCTGGACAAACAGGTAAACATTAATGCTCCCAATACGAACTGTAGCCGTTATATCACACTGCGCTCTACGGTGAGCGGCACCGCTGCCACTATCGCCAAAGCACCGCAGAATGCCAGTGATGTGGTACAGTTGTCTTTTTTCAATATCCAGGACGTACATATCGACGACGGTGGAGTAGCCTACAATTCTTTCGAAGCCACCAACTCATTCGACCTGGGTAATACGGATGGCTGGACGTTCTTCCCGGTAAGCGGGATAACCCTTTACTGGATCGGCGGCTCCGGCGACTGGTCAGACGGCAATCACTGGTCGACGCTCTCCGGGGGAAGCCCGGTGAACTGCATTCCCACCTTTGCCGATGACGTGGTATTTGATGAAAATTCATTCTCGGGTAATAATCAGACCGTTAATGTCAATCTGCCGAATATTTATTTCCACAGTATGACCTGGTCCGATCCGGACAACGACCGCCCAACCTGGCTGATCCCTAACGGCTCCGTTTATGTAGGCGGCTCGCTTACGCTGACTCCTAGTATGTTCGTAACCGTTGGTAATCCAACTACTTCCGGCTTTTACTTCATCACCACCGAATCCGGACATACCATTGACACCTACGATGGTACTGCATTCGGAACGGATATCGGTTTTGATCTTGCGAATGTTACTTTCAGCGGCAGCGGCAGTGCATCCTGGACGCTGGCCAGTGTATTGAATATTTCCGGAAGTATCAACTTCCTGGAAGGCACCCTCAACACAGATGACTACAATATTCTCGCCGGAGATATCCTAGTAGATGGTAGTGCCATGAATCTGATGCTGACCAGTTCGGAAATACTGGTAGAGAATAGTTTCCAGATCAATAGCATAGGAACCCTTACCGCAGGAACGTCCAACATCTATACTCCGCTGTTTGACATCACCCCGACCGGGCTGGTATTTTCCGAAATGATACTCCTGGGTACAGAAGGGATACTGCGGGGAACCGACCTTACCTTTACGGATGTTAAACTCAGTTCTTCGTTCAGGTCTACCGTCTACGGCAGCCATACTTTCCTGAATGAACTGCAATTTGACCAGCCCGGTATGATCGTAGAGTTTGAAGCCGGCACCACTCAGTGGGTCAATAATCTGATCTCCAAAGGCAGCGATTGCGGCGGACAGATCTGGGTACGCACTACCGAAACCGGCAGCCAGGTCACCTTCAAAGCCCTGCCGCTGTCAGGAGATATTGCTTTAAGCTATGTAATGCTCCAGGATAACGAAGCGGACCCCGACGGCCAGGCCATCAAATTCGAAGCCCTTAATTCCCAGAACCTGGGTAACAATAGCCCCACCTGGGAATTCACTGATGGCGGGGCTGTAGGACAGGCTTTTTACTGGATCGGTGGTGAAGGTAACTGGAATGACGGCACCCATTGGTCACTGACCCGGGGCGGTACTCCTGCCAATTGTATTCCCTCCCCCATTGATGATGTATTTTTTACACTGGAATCTTTTGACGATCTTGATCAGCAGGTCTTTTTGGATAGAGAATTTCAGTTTTGCCATGATATGACGTGGGAAGCAGATGTGGTAGGAGTGCCTGTGATGAATTTGCTGGCCGGTAACAATCTCTATATCTACGGTTCGCTGCAACTGGCCAATACGTCAACCATGAACCTGATCTTCGGCGATCGTAATGAAGATGTCATCGACTTCAAATCAACTGAAACGAGCAACCGGGTCATTACCTCCGGCCACGTTATTCCCAACATTAATTTCAACGGTCCTGGTGGTGCCTGGCAGCTAAATAGTGCGCTGACCGTTGGCTATACGATCAATCTGACCAATGGCCTTCTGAATACATTCGGTAGTACGGTTACTGTTCCGCAATTCTTTGTGAACGGAAGTGGTGCTTCTCTATCCCTCCTCTTTTCTACGATTGAAGTAAGCGAACTATTCCAGATCGATGCCATCGGAGCGCTTGACCCGGGTACCTCTACCTTGAACACCAATACGCTGACCAGTAGTGTAGAAGGTATTTCTTTCAATAACGTACATCTCACTTTTGGTGAATTTACCGAACTGAACGGCAATAACCTGATCTTTGAGAACCTGTTCCTGGACGGTACGATCGATAATAGGGTACATGGTAGCCATACCATTAACGGTACACTTCAGTTTACTATCGACGGCGGCCTGGCCTTCTTTACTTTTGATCCGGGCTCTATCCAAACATTAGGAACTGATGCCTCTCTCTTATCTACGGCGACCACTCTATCCTCTCCAGCCATCATCCGTACGTCTATTGACGAGGCAACCGCTACTTTTTTCAAAGCCAAAGGCAGAGTATGTCTGGCTTACGCCAATATTGTGGATATTATTGCCGACGATAATGGCCATGCGGCCCAGTTTGGGACGGTTTTTTGCAATGTGCTGGGCAATTCGACCGGTTGGTTGTTGACCGGATTATCCGACTGTATTGAATTTCTTCCCGTGGAATGTATGGAATTCAACGCCACGGTAGGCGAGGATAATTTGGTAGAACTATACTGGGCTACCGCCCAGGAGACCAATAATCACGGTTTCGAACTGCAACGCAGCATTGACGGCCGTCAATTCGAAGCGATCGCCTGGATCGAAGGTGCCGGCACTACTTCCGAAGCTCAAAAATACAGCTATCTGGATCGCCGGACGGCAGGCCTGCAAAATGCCTATTATCGCCTACAGCAATTTGACCTGGATGGCACCACTTCCTACGCCTGCGATGTGATAGCGGTACAGTTCCGTAACGGTCTCCAGGGAGGATTTGAAGTATTCCCCAACCCGGCAGAAGAACTGGTCAAACTTCGCTGGCAAAGCCGGCAGGAAGGAATGACCCTCATCCGCCTCTTCGATCAGAGTGGCCGGCTGGTACTAAGTCAGGAATGGATGACTGCTACCGGAAACAATCAGCAGGAATTAACCATAGCTGATCTACCCAACGGCATCTATGAGCTGGTCGTGTTACCGGCAAGCGGGCAAAGCTCTTCAATGCGTATTGTAAAGCAATAAACATATGGTGAGCGTGTGATATGGTGAGTGAAAAAGCGATTCATTCACCATATCACACGCTCACTATATCACAACATCACCATATCAATAAGATCACTCCGCAGGCTCCAGGAACTGCATTTCATACAATTCTTTATAACGCCCGTTCTCGATCTTGAGTAACTCTTCATGCGGGCCGAATTCCCGGACTACGCCTTTATCCAGCACCAGAATATTGTCGGCGTGCCGAATGGTGGATAAACGGTGCGCAATAATAATGGAAGTTCGTTTGGCAATGAGGGTTTCGATAGCAAACTGGATCACTGCCTCTGATTCCGGATCGATGGAGGAGGTAGCCTCATCCAGAATGAGTATATCCGGATTGAAGACCAGAGCACGAACAAATGAGATCAATTGTCGCTGCCCCATGGAAAGGGTCGCTCCCCGTTCCATGACTTTATAATCATAACCACCGGGCAATTTTTCAATAAAGCGATGGGCTCCGATCATTTTGGCAGCTTCGATCACCTTCTCCCGGCTGATGTTCTTATCCAACAGCGTGATATTTTCCAGTACCGTACCCGAAAACAGGAAGACATCCTGCAGCACCAGCGCCACCCGGCGGCGCAGACTTTGCAACTCATACTCCCTAATATCCACTCCGTCGATCAGGATATTTCCCTTATCGATCTCATAGAAGCGGTTGAGGATGTTGATAATCGTCGTTTTACCGGAACCGGTACTCCCGACAATCGCCAGCGTCTCTCCCGGCTTGATGGAAAAATTAATGTCTTTCAGCACATATTCCTTGGCGTTGTAGGCAAACCATACGTGATCGAATTGAACGGAGGCTTTAAGTTTTTCCGCTTTCACCGAGCCGTTATCTTCAATAGTATCCTTACGGTCGAGTACGGTAAAAACCCGTTCGGATGCCACCAGTCCCATCTGTAGCGTGTTAAAACGGTCAGCCAACATGCGGATCGGCCGGAACAACATATTCAGATAAATAGGAAAGGCGACCAGAGCACCCAGTGTAACGCCGTGTTCTACCAGGGAATTTTTGGCACCCCACCAGACCATCAGTCCCAGCGAGGCAGCCGAAATGATCTCGACCACGGGATAGAAAACCGCATAATACAGAATGGAATCCAGGTTGGCCTGCGTATATTCCCGGTTGATGACCTTGAACTTCTCCATTTCTTCTTTTTCTACGTTGAAGATCTGAAGAATCCGCATACCGGTGATGCGCTCCTGCAGGAAAGCATTCATGCGGGCAATCTCTGACCGTACACGCTGAAAGGATTTTTTGACCTTTTCTTTAAAAATATAACTGGCCACGATCAGTAGCGGCATGGTCGTCAGACAGATCAACGTGAGTCGCCAGCTGGTGACAAACATGATGCCCAGTACTACGATTATGGTCAGAATATCGGCAATGATGGTGATCATACCCTGGGCGAAAACGTTATTGATCGTTTCGATATCGTTGATCGTCCTCGTTGTGGACGTACCGATAGGGGTCTTGTCAAAATAACTCAGCCGCAGGCTATTGATGTGCCGGAATACTCTTACCCTCAGATCCCGGATCACCGACTGTCCCAACCAGCCGGAAGAGTAGGTGAATACATAACGGCAAATAGATTCCACGATCAGCAAGGCAAAGATCAACATAACGATCCGGGTAAGACCGGGTATGTCATTATTGAAAATATAGTCATCCACCATCACCTGGATCAGATAAGGGCGCATTGTGGCCAGCGGAGCCAGTACGACCGCCAGAAAACCAGTGAGAATAAATACGGCACGATATGGCCAGGCCAGGCGGATCACCCGGCCTAGTATGTACCAATCCAGTTTATTTTTATTTGCCTGAGACATCTGATTCAGAAATGAGAAATGAGGAATGTGGAACGAGCAGCGGGAATACGAGGGCATCGATCATAACTGATACAAAAGTAAAAGATAAGCTCACGAATTGCAACGCCCTGTTTATTCCTAAAGATCTTAAGTCTTTCGAATACATCATTAAAAAAACTAAAAGTACAGCAAATGGTTGAGCGCTCCCCCAAGAAAAGTAATTTCCCGTCCGATTATGCATTCTTCCTGTTTAATAAACATTCCATAAAATCATATGTGTTTGTAATTTTAAAAAGCCGCTTTCAATTTCATGAAAAATATTTACATAGCTGATAATCAACAATAAACAAACACCGAATCTATAAGACTAAACAATTATTGGCTGTCACTTTTTTTTGTTTTTTTGTAATAATCAACAAACGTCTCTTCTTATTTTTGGATCATAACTTAGTAAGATCCAATTTCTTATCTTCCATCTTATACTACAATCACAGCCTTAATCAAGGCAAACCATTCCGAACGACACTACTGCTTATATTTTAGCTATCTGCTTAGAGATGTCTAAATTTAGATACGCTCTTAAGATCAAGTAGTATCACACATGAAACAAATTACGAACTATTCCCCGGGAATAGCAGGCACCTTATTGCTTGTTATCATCTGTACGATCCATCTCAATGCACAGATCAGTACGGAAGCTTGTCAAACTGTCCTCCACGGCCTGACCTATGAACAAATGCGACAGGACGCGGCCCTTATAAGCCGCAAGCGGAATACGGTTCGAGGAAGAGGGGAGACAGCTTCCACTGATACGGTCCCTGTTTTTTTTAGTGTTTTTCGAAATGACGACGGCTCTTTTGCCGGTCCAAAGGTAGACGAAGACCTGATCCGGCAGGCATTAAACCAATTGAATGATTACTTCGCTCCTATACATTTGTATTTTGTCCAACTGGGAGCGATCAACTATATTGACAATACAGCCCTAACCGGCTTTACCCGGCATCATCATCTGGCCGCACTCTCTTATGTCAGTACAGCGCTCAATATTTATACCAGCAGCGGCAGCGGTTCTTTTGCCCAGTTCCCTCCCGCAGTAGATGCCGGCAACGGATCCGCTGCTCACCTGCAATCCGGTGCAGACCGAAGCAATCTGCTCTCTCTGAATAGTAGTCATTTTTTGTCTACTTCCTTTGCCCACGAAATGGGCCACAGCTACGGTTTGTTACACACTTTTGAAGGGGCCCGGGTATACCATAATCCGCTTGCACCTACTCCCGGTTACACCGGTGCTTTTCAGGATCATCCCTATGGTGCCGAGGGCAATACCAGCCGCCGCGAACTCGTACTCCGGCAACCGGATGAAAGCAAGGCTTTTTCATGGCCCAACGCCGCAACGGCCGGAGATCTGGTAGAAGATACACCGGCTTTCTGTGTAAGCACTGCCGCCTTTCCTTCTTTCTATCCTGACATGAATCAGGAGAGCTGCGGGCAGTATCCTTTCGACCGGAACAAATGCAACGGTTGCATTATTGTCGATTGCAACTATGAAGGTAATTATGTGGATTATAATGGTGATCCGCTCATTAACACGGACGTCAGTATCAAAAATCTGATGTCCTATACCAATTGTCGCTCAGAGTTTACGGCCGGCCAGTACGAACGCATGGCTTTCTACCACGAGCGGGTGCGGGCCTTACAGTATGATGCCGGACTAAAGATCAATCTTAATGCTGATGTAACGTTTGAAGACAGTGGGATACCCATGGACGATGTCATGCTCCATTTACAGCATCCCGGTCAGTTCCAACACAGTAACGTGGTCACAAATACCCAGGGCGCCTTTCAGGCGATCCTTTATGCGCCCAGAGCCGGGGTAAGGCTGATGAAACCCGGCTCGGCGCTAAATCCCACCTATCAGCCCTCGCCATGGGTACAGGCTGAGTTGGAAGAGATTGTCGCCTTGAGCTATCAGCGGTCAGACTGGATGCAGGGCGTAGATGCACAGGACCTGTTGCTGCTCCAACGACATTTGTCCGGTTTGGATACACTCGATGCCTATCATCGCATCGCCGCCGATCTGGACCATGACGGCCGGCTCACAAAAGCTGACGCCGACTTATTACAGGCCTTCCTGGCAGGCGAGATCGAACAATTCACAGATTACGCTTCGCCCTGGCAATTCTTTCCGGCTTACATTGCTCAGGAGTACAACGATGCGTTCCAACGTGATCCGTTCAATATGAAGCTGGAAGGTATACAGTATCGTGAATTTGCGCCCTATCTGGAAGCAGAATGGGAATTTAATATAGGTGAGCACTCAATAGGAAGTCAGGGTTTTCGGGCCGTCAAAATGGGTGATCTCGACGGCAGCAGCCTCCGACCGACGAGCCCGGAAACCTGTTTGAGCGAATCCTTATCGCTTTACTTACCCACACATTCCTCGATCCAGGCGGGAAGCCGCATCAATATGACCATCAGCACGGGCAATGAGCTGACCCTGAACGGCTTTGAATTCATCTTTACCTTCAACTCCAATAAGCTGACATTGCAGGAGATCAGCACGGATGGTTTGCCTGATTTCCGGGTGGAAGAGCATATATTCATACCGGAAGGTGGATCATCAATACGTGTGGTATGGACCGCTCCGAAAGGTGAGGAACTCGAGCTGTCAGTTGAATCCCCCCTACTCCACTTTACTTTTACCAGCCTCGCTCCTATCGGCTTATTAGCCCGGCAACTTGATATCAGTCCCGAAAGTCATCTGGTGTTCTCAGGCGTGGAAGACTGTAACTCATCAGTCCGCCTGGAGGCTTCCGCCAATATTACCCCACCTTCGCAGTCGCCACCGGGTATTTCGGGCTCTTCCCCTTATTCTGTTGAAAAATTCACCTGCTATCCCAACCCCACTAACGGCGAGTTTACAGCAGTGTTCAAGTCCAGGGTCGACAGCAAAGGGGAACTGATCATTTCGGACGGACTGCTCCGACCGCTTTATAAAAGAGAGGTCGTGCTGGATCAGGGATTAAATGAGATCCGGATCGACACACAGAGACTACCGGCCGGTCTGTTAGTAGTAATGATCCGGAATGAGGATGGGACGTTTTATCAACGGGTGGTGAAGGCGAGATAGCATCCGGGATTTTTCCCTGGAGGCTT
Organism: Lewinella sp.; assembly: GCA_020436695.1. GTDB lineage: Bacteria > Bacteroidota > Bacteroidia > Chitinophagales > Saprospiraceae > Flavilitoribacter. Next base: position 11,739 of record JAGQXH010000041.1, read on the forward strand.
GATCTTATTCTGAAAATTCGGGGTGACTCCTGTTTTATCCTCAGCGTGCAGACCTGCCGGATTGGAAAAATTATCGATTCACTTTTAGCTACCCACTTTCCACCATCTTTCCACCAGCCTGCTGGAAGCATCAAACAAATGCCCCAGGGGCGGCAATAAATAGTCTATGTTCTCTTCATCAGCAGCCTGCACAAAAGCTTCCGCCGGTTCCCACCAGGTATGCTGATAAGAAAGGGCAAATCCAGCCCAATGCACCGGCATGATCTTTTTCGCTCCTGCGTCCAGTGCCGCCTGCACCGCCTCTTCGGGAAAAAGATGGATCAGGTGCCAGTCGTCATTGTACTGCCCGCATTCCATAAAGGCAAAATCGAAAGGGCCCAGCCGCCGGCCTACTTCCCGGAAGTGAGATCCGTAACCACCATCTCCGCTAAACCAGATATTTTCAGCCGGTGTTTTGAAAACCCAGCCTCCCCAGAGGGATTTCATCCGATCCGTCAGACCACGCCCGGAAAAATGCCGGGTAGGGGTGAACGTGATCTCGATATTATCCAGATTCCGGGTTTCCCACCAGTCAAATTCCGTGATCTTATCCGGTGCAATTCCCCAACTGACCAAATGTCTTTTTACCCCTAATGCTACAAAGTAGCGGCCCGTTTTATGTTTCAGCTTTTGAATACTCGCGTAATCCAGATGATCATAATGGTCGTGCGTGAGCAGGATGAGATCAATTTCCGGAAAATCATCGATCAGTGACAGCGTGTTTTCCGAAAAGCGCTTGGTCGTTGTCGGCGCGATCGGCGTAGTATCCGGCCCGAGCATAGGATCAATGAGCATATTTTTTCCCTGCATGCGTATGAATACCACCGAGTGTCCGTACCAGATAAATCTTGCTTTATCGGAAGTAGCTGTAAATTCATTGACGGTGAAAGGCTGTACCGGTAGCGGTGTTTCGGGCTCACGCCCCGTCCGGTCACTGGCCAGTTGTTTGTAAATAATACGAGGCAGATCCCATAAGCCGGCCCCCATGCTGGTCAGCTCCAGATTCTGGAATTTCCCGTCTCGCCAATTTTCAGATTGCTCGTATTGCCCGATCAGGTCATCGTTTACTTTACCGCCAAATTGTTTGAAGAACGTCATCGTTGGTGTTTGGTATTGGGTGGTTGGTATCTATGGTGTATACATACCTGTATGTAATCTATACTGCAAAGGTACAAGCAGTAAAGGCCGGATGTGTATATTTATTCCCGATTGATGTATACATTTTACCGAAAAAATCCGGTCAGGAGATGCACACTACCCTTTTCTCCCAAATAGATCATATCATCTTCGCCGCCCCTTCCCTGGAAATGGGCAATCAGATGATCCTGGACAAACTGGGCGTTATTCCGGTACCGGGTGGAAAACATCCGGGTTTCGGTACGCACAACAGCCTGTTGAAGATAGCACCACATACCTATCTGGAAGTTATAGCTCCCGATCCGGAGCAGTCTTCCACTGATCGTCCTTTATGGATGGGAGTAAATGAAGTAAAACAACCGGGATTGATCTGGTGGGCAGCTAAAACTAAAGCTATTTCGAATACGGTGAGCAATGCCCGGGAGGCAGGCTGGGATATGGGGCAGGTGAAAGCCGGAAGTCGAATTACTGGTGATGGCAGTATGTTGAACTGGCAGTTGACGGATCCTTTCCGGGTGCAGGAAGGAGGAATATTGCCGTTTTTGATCGATTGGGGAGAGGGGGCACATCCTACGGATACTTTAGTCGATCCCACCTGTCAACTGGTAGATTTCCAATTATTGCATCCCGATCCACAACGGATTGCTGCTTATCTTACGTTGATTGGATTGGAATTGCCAGTCGGTTACAGTAAAGATCCGACCATCATAGCCGGGCTGATGACACCAACCCGTATCGTCTATTTATGACTTGAAGAAGTTACGTAATACCCTCCTTCATTTTTGAGGCCTGAAGATCATCCGTGCCCAGCACCCGTTTCATATCCGTATCCGTGACCATGCCAACCAGATGCTTGTCTACCACAATAGGCACACAGCCTATATTATGCTCGATCATAAGATCCCGTATTTCAGCCAGCGTGGTATACGGTGCGGCACAAACCGGATCTTTCACCATGTCATCGTGTAGTTTTTCAAAAGGATCAGTGGCGTTCTTCGACCAGTCTTCGATCTGCTTGTGGGTCAGTATGCCCACCAGTTCGCCCCGGCTGTTCTCAATGGGAAGATGCCGGATAGTACGCCAGTGTATAATACGCTCGGTAAGTGCCATGGATTCTTCCTCATTGACCGTAAACAGATCGGTGCTCATGATATCCTTGGCGTAAAGTGCATTAAAAGGACGCGGGAATACTCCATTGGTACGGATATGATCCCAGTGATGAACCGGCAATCCGGTCTGCTGCTGTTCGCCCATGGCTTCGGTGATCAAGCTGATGGCCATCCCCCGGCTGTATTTTTTACGCAGATACTGGTAGTTCTGTACAATCCATCTCGACCCGGACTGCTGGCGCATACACCTGTCTTCGATCACCCCAAGGTAATAGGTGATACTTTCCGATGATACCCCGGCATTGCGCAATCCCTGCTCAGCCATAGGCAACAATACCCGGCTCACCAATTCAGGTGCCGACCACAGTTTGCCTTCCCATTCAAGACTGGTAACGATACCGGTGCGCGCCGCCCGGATGAAGTTGGCTTTAGCCACCCGGAAATCCATGGTGTCTTTCAGATTACGATATTTTTCCGGCATCCCTTTCATTAAGCCTACCCAGAAAGCAAAATTGGCCATTTCATCCAGCACGCTGGGGCCTGCCGGCAGATACCGGCACTCTATCCGGAGATGAGCCTGACCGTCGTCACCAATGCCGTAGCACGGCCGGTTCCAGGTATATGTGGTGCCGTTATGCAGGCGTAAAGACCGCAGTGCTGGTGTGCCGCCGTCATGCAGCACATCCAGTGAATCCTCGATTTCTGTTGCCATTCCCAACAACATCGGGAAGCGGGCGATATTGTCTTTAAATATATCCGCAACGGAATGATGTATCCAGTCTGTACCGAAATTAACCCGTGGCGCCTTATCCCGCAACTGGTGCAGCGGGTTGCGCGTATCCAGGCTCTGCTTAAAAAGGGCAATACGGGTTTCCATCCAGAGTTCACGCCCCAGCAGCAAAGGGGAGTTGGCGGAAATGGCCAATACCGGTCCGGCGATCATCTGGGCCCAATTGTACTGAGCTACAAAATCTTCCGGGGCGATTTGCAGATGCAACTGAAAACTGGTATTACAGGCCTCGAACAAAACACTGTCCAGAGAGGCGATCAGTTCATCGACACCCTCTAATTGGATCTTAAAAGCTTCCCCCCGGATATCCAGCAGTTTTTCGCTTAAGTTGAGGTAGCGCTGAGCCGGGGTCATATATTCCGGCTGCAGGTGTCTTCGTTCGATGGTGGGCAGGATACCCGCCAAAAGAAAACGCGTGTCCCATTGATCGGCAACCGCCTGTCCTTTATTCAGCAGACGATCCAGACTGTGGTGTAAATGCTCAAAAGCCTTTCCACCCAATTCATGGGGCAAGAGATTGATCTCGAGATTATAACGGGCTATTTCGCTCGTATAGGCATCATCGTCAATATGGCTCAGTATTTCCGGTCCGGTAATAGCGGGGCTGAAATCAGGACGGACCAGGCAAAGCTCCTGCTCCGCACCAATCCGCTGGATACCTTTTTCAAACAGTCCTTCCCTGAGCATTATTTCCAGTGCCTGTACATCGCGCAACATGGCCCGGCAAAATTGACTTCTCTCCTGATGAGTACTAAGCGGTTTAATGCGTAACTCTCCCATCGGTCAGGTTATTTTGTATTTGATCAGTTTAGTATGTTTTCGGAAAAGAGATCCTAAGCAAATCCATTGGAGTAATGATCCCGGCAAGTTGATCGTCTTCCAGTACCGGAATGGCATGAAAGTGATTTTGCTCAAATATCCTAAGTGCATATATTATAGGATCACTAACCTGCAGGCAGGTCACATCACGGGTCATGACGTCTCTTACCAACAGTGTTTTGTAAAGTGTACGGTTATAGAGTTCCGAATCCTGCTTTCGAAAGAGGGAAAAACCGTAGGACACTTTCAGTAGATCTGACTGACTAACGATCCCCACCACCTTTCCGTATATATCCACTACCGGCAGGTGATGAATATGATAGGTGCGGCAAAGCTCATCGGCCCGGTCCAACTGATCCATAGGTGAGAGGCTGTGGGGTTGATGGGTCATTACATCTGCTACAGGAACTTTCAGATTGTTGGCAACCATTGTTTTCGTTTTTTAACATAAATACAGCTCCTTTCAAAGTTCACCTCCTACCTAACCCCATGTAATGATCCTGGTCACCATACCGGGTGCGTTCCGTCAGTGATCAGGATCACATAAGGCCATACGTTTTGTCATCCTGGCTAAATAGACAGCCTCCTACCTTTGAACCAACAAAATCACCAAGATCATGCAAAAGCGAATTCAAATTCTAGTCTTACTTCTACTCGGCTTAGGATACCTCCAGGCCCAGGAAAGTTACCAGCTTCGCAGTGCAGAAATTGCTATCAACGGCACTTCCAGTCTTCACGACTGGGTCTCTACTACTACCAAGATTACCGCTTCCGGTGATCTTACGATAGAAGGGGGAACGCTGGTAGATGTATCTTCTCTTCAGTTAACCATTCCGGTGAAAAGCATTACCAGTGAGAAAGGAAAGATCATGGATAATAAAACATATAATGCCTTGTTATCTGATCAATATCCCAACATCACTTTCAAATTGCAGGATGTAAAATCCATCGAACCGGAAGGAACCGGGTTAGTGGTCAAGGCCAGCGGCGCCCTCACGATCGCCGGTAAGACGAAAACAATTGAGATAATAGCGAAAGCACAGGCCGATGCCAAAGGCAACTACCGCTTTACCGGTAAAAAAGCCCTAAAGATGACAGATTTCGGCGTAGATCCTCCTACGGCGCTTCTGGGCACCTTGAAGACCGGTGATGATATCACCATCAACTTCGATCTTAATCTCGCCAAAGCAGAGAATGAGAATTAGGATCATCATTATCCACTTAACTTAAGCCATTAATTAAAATTTAAAAGCTGATCATATGAAAACCCTAAGATTTTTTGCTGCATGGATATTAGGTTTGATCGTACTCCTATCCGCCGACACCTTGTTGGCCCAGCAAACTAAGATTGATTATTTCCGACCATACGATCAGAACGGGGTCAATGTTTTTGAAGCGCCCAACGAAAGTACTGTGCCATTTGACGGTCTGGCTGTCAAAATCGGTGCTAATTTCACCCAGCAATATCAAATGCTGAAGCACAGCAACGAATCCACGCTGGAAGCTAACGCACTGTATCCCCTGGGCAACGGTTTCAACCTGGCAACTGCCAACCTGAATATCAATGTTCAGTTAGATGACGGTATCCGGGTAGCCCTGGAAAACTATATGTCTTCCCGCCACCACTCCGAATTCTGGGTTAAAGGCGGTTACATTCAGATCGACAAGCTGCCGATGTTCAACAACCCACAGTGGTTTACGGACCTGGTACGCATAAAGATCGGTCACATGCAGATCAACTACGGTGACCAGCAGTTCCGCAGAACCGATAACGGTAACGCTATCTACAACCCATTCGTCGGCAACTACATCATGGATGCCTTTGCCACGGAGATCGGTGGTGAGGTGTACCTGTTCCCAACCAAGAATATTACCGCTGCCCTGGGTATGACAGCCGGTTTGATCAAAGGTGATGTAAAGGACTACGCGCCCGGCGAGACCAGTGCCGATCGTCAAAGAAAAGATCCATCCATTTACCTGAAACTGGCCTATGACAATCAGGTCAGCAGCGATCTGAGACTGCGACTATCCGGTTCTCTGTACACCAACGGCAATACGCCGCGGAACACACTCTACGGTGGCGACCGTACCGGATCTCGCTTCTACGAAGTAATGAAGCTTGCCGCTGAAGACAGTCCGTTCTCCGGACGTCTGAACCCGGGCTTCAGTAATAAGATCACGGCCTTCCAGATCAACCCGTTCATCAAGTTTAAAGGACTTGAATTCTTCGGCACATACGAACAAAGCTCCGGTAAAACTAATGCCGAAAATGATACTCGTAATGCAACACAAGTGGCCGGTGAATTGATCTATCGCTTCCTCCCGCGCGAACAAGCATACATCGGTGCCCGCTACAACACCGTAACTGCTGAACTGTCAGGTGTTGATGATAAGGTTTCCATCGACCGCACCGAGATTGCCGCAGGCTGGTTTGCTACTAAGAACTTACTGTTGAAACTTGGTTACGTAAATCAGAACTACACCGATTTTCCGGACGATGAATCTTACGGAAAATATTACAACGGTAACTTCAACGGTATGATGATCGAAGCTATCATCGGATTCTAAGTACAGAAGTGAGAGGTGAGCAAGTGAGTGGAAAAAAGATCGCACACCTCTGAATAAACTTACAACAGTCATTTGATCGGTGTTGGAGGAGCCCATAGCAACTTTCCTATGCGGCTCCTTCACTTTTTGATGCGGTAATGCTGTGATACTACGCTGTTGTAATGAGTACTGGCATTGCGAAATTTCGGATCTTTGCACCAACTGATCAATATCAAAAAATTGAATACCATGAAACGCTTTTCTCTTTCCGGGCTCTTTCTATTATTGCTCCTGAGTGTAGTGTTTCTTTCCTATCGATATACCGGCCATAGCGGGAAATTCCGGATAGATCCTTCCAGCAAGCTACGGCTGGAGGGTGCCACTAACATCAATCAATTTACCTGCGATTGCCAGGAGAATTTTCCTGTCGATACCTATTATGCCAATGAGGGCGCTCACGCTTACCTCCTACGCCTGGAAAAAACCGAGTTGAAGCTCCGTATCCAAAATCTTGATTGTGGCCGTGCAGCCATCAATAAAGACCTTAGAAAGGCATTGCAGGCCGATGAGCATCCCTACATTCGTATCGAGGTGGAGACCATTCGTCTCCCGGAGCCTGAAGATGCAATCAACTCGGAAAAATGGACCAATATACCGGTCAAAACCCGCATTACCATCGCCGGTGTCAGCCGGCCTTTGCACCTGAGCGTGGACGCCAAAGCCATCGGTAAAAACATCTACCATCTCCGTAGCAAGACCCAGGTCGCCATGACCGACTTCGGTATCGACCCTCCTAAACCCATGCTGGGTATGATCAAAGTGAAGGACGAGATCACCATTGATTTTGATCTCAAAGTCTCTATTTAATACTGTGATGTTGCGATGTTATGATGTGGTTGTGTGCATCGATCACAATCATTTTATTGCACGGGCATAGGTGATGTGGTGCAGTAAGATGCAACAGATCATGTTATTTCCAGCAAAAGGATTTGAGGTGCAACAGATACATCGCTATCAGTTCCCTAAATGGCATCATAGTATCACAGAATCACAGCATTGTAACATCAAACGATGATATTTCTCATTTAAAATCCTGCCATTACTCATTTCTTCCGGGTGAATAAGTCGATAATTTGAGGATATAAATAAAGATTAATCCACCTTAAATTCTAAAGCTATGATGACGGATTATAGTATCGGCGGATCAAGCCTAATGGCCGTAGCTGCGCTGGGTCTGGGCCTTTTCGTCCTATTCATCTTAGGTGGCAGATGGTATTTAGCTCGTAAAACTGCTCGCCACCTGGCAGAAAGAGCCAATGATGCTTCTCAAAAGCACGTTTCAAATGCTATAAGAAAGTATGACGATGTAGATGTATTTCGCATGCACACTACTTTCTTATATCTGGGCCTGATCGGCGTCCTGGTTGTTGCCGTTTCTGCTTTCAACTGGACCAATTATGATGACGGTCCGATAGCACAGACTGTCTCTTACGATATGGATTTCGATCTGGAAGTTGAGCCTCCTCCAGCAACAATGGATGCTCCTCCTCCTCCTCCTCCCCCTCCTCCAACCGTTATTGAAGAAGTGCCGAAAGATATTATTATGGAAGAGGACGAGATCGAATTTATCGACCAGTCTATTGATGCGAATGCATCTATTGATGCCCCGGTTTTCGAAGAACCGGTAGATGATGCACCTCCTCCTCCCCCTCCTCCTCCTCCTGCACCTAAAGAGCAGAAAGTAGCAGAGATCTTCAAGATCGTTGAGGAAATGCCTCGATTCCCTGGTTGTGAAACATCCGGTCTGTCAATCGCAGAAAAGAAAACCTGCTCCGACCGGAAACTAATGGAATATCTCTACAGTGAGATCAACTACCCGGGTATAGCCCGCGAGAACAATATTGAAGGTATGGTTGTAGTCGGATTCGTAGTCAATACCGACGGATCTATCACCGACATTCAGGTACTTCGGGATATTGGAGCCGGCTGTGGTGAAGAGGCCATGAGAGTGGTACAAAAGATGAATGAAATGCCGCAAAAATGGATCCCTGGCAGACAAAGGAATGTACCCGTACGGGTTATGTTCACACTGCCGATCCGGTTTAAACTGGCAAATGGTTCCGCTTCACTGTAAGTGTTTAGTCGGGAGTCAGTTGATCAAACGGTCGTAAGTCGGCAGATAAAATAACAACCGACTTACGACTAACCGACTCACAACTTAAAAAAACCAAAATGGAAAGGATTCAAAAAATATTGGTACCTACGGATTTTTCAGATGCGGCGCTACATGCTTATCAGTATGCACTGAGAATGGCCGACCGTCTGGGAGGCACCCTACACTTACTACATGTAATCTATCCACAAGTAGATAGCTTCGATGCACCGGTCATTGCTACCCAGGCCACACGGGCGCAGATAGATGCAGCCACAGAGGTCATGGATACTTTTAAGGAGGCCGGCATCGATATGGTCAAACGAGAACTGACGAATATTCCGACGGTACAGCAAAGCATAGAAGTGGGAAGTGCGGTGGCGGTGATCACTTCCATAGCCCACAAGGAGCAGTATCCCCTGATCATTATGGGCACACGAGGCGAACACAGCGCTATGGAAAAAATACTCGGCACCGTATCATCCGGGGTAGTGGGTAATGCAGATTGCCCGGTAGTAGTGGTACCTGAATTTGCCAGTCCGAAGGAGATCCTGCGGGTAGCCTACGCTACGGATCTGCAAGTGGCCGATCCATACGAGATCTGGCGGGTCGCCAAGTTACTGGCTCCTTTCCATACCATTATGCACGTTGTCCATTTTGGCAATGGAAACAAGAAAAGTACCACACCACTGCTGGAAGAGTTGGAAGAGTTCTTCCGGGGAAACGTACCGGCACTACAAATTCAATTCCACCAGTTCGAACAGGAGGAACTTACAGATGATATCAACGCATTTGCTGAACAGTATAACATAGATCTGCTGGTGATGTATCGCAGCCACCGGAATTTCCCGGAAAGTCTGTTCCATCGCAGTCAGACCAAAAAGATGTCTAAAAGGACCCGGGTACCGTTACTGGTGATGTAAGGTTCCGTGGAGAATAGTTCACTCAAAAAACAAATGCCATGCGACTTGAACTGCCCATCAGAGAGATAATGACGACCAGTGTGGTAACGGTCGTACCGGATACTTCGATCAAAGAAATTCAAACGATATTTGGCCAGCAAGGCTTCCACCATCTACCGGTAGTAGAACCCGGCGGGATGCTGGTAGGCATCATTAGCCGGGATGATTTTCGCACCTTTTTCCAAAATCTATCGGCCAACAGCAGCGGCCCTACCTGGGTAAGCAAACAACTGGGCCATCGCCGTGCCAAAGACATCATGACCGCCGCGCCCCTTTGCCTGGACCCGGATGACACTATCGGACTGGCAGCCGATATCTTCCTGGCCAATAAGTTCCACGCATTGCCGGTAGTGGAAGATAATGTCCTAATGGGCATTCTGACCACTCACGATATTCTGGCTTACAGCGTAGGGGCGGAACGAATGGATGAAGAAGCCATCAATGAAGAAACAATCTCTTAGGTACTGGCTACTTGGTTATCGGCGCCCAGCTGTTGCCATGCTCCATTCCCAAGTACCGAGGACCAAATAAAATATTAATCCTCATCATAGAAAAGCCTCGCTTTCCATTCCGGAGAGCGGGGCTTTTTATTAGGAGTGAGATGATGAGGAATGAGGCCTGTGGTGACCGGTATTCGATGCAGGGTTCTGGATACTCGGAAGCTAATGGCCACAGAAAGAGAATACTACCATTCTTGT
>JAGQXH010000420.1 GCA_020436695.1 Lewinella sp.
GTACCAACCCACGGAACCGTCGGCAAAAGTGACCTGCAGGCAGCCGTAGTTGTACATGTCGGAGGCTACTTCATCGGTGAGTCGTGCACCGACGGCACTGACCCGTATCGGCCGGGATTCGGTCATCTGGCACATCACATCCACGTAGTGTACGCCGCAATCCACGATCGGAGACATCGTTTTCATCAATTGTTTATGTGTCTCCCACATCTTGCCACTGCTCTGCTGGTTGAGGTTCATGCGCATGACCAGCGGTTTTCCGAGGGTTTGGGCAACTTCGATGAATTTCGTCCAGGCCGGATGCACGCGCAGGATATAGCCGATCACCAGTTTGCGGTTATTGGCCTTGGCCGTATTGACGATGGCTTCACATTCCTCCACGGTATTGGCCAGGGGCTTTTCTACAAACACATGCGCACCGGCGTTCAGCGCGGCCATGGCGTATTCCGCGTGGGTTTCCGGATAGGTATTGATGGAAACGACATCCGGTTTGGTGGCTTCCAGGGCGGCGAAGTAGTCGCTGAAGGTAGAATAACCACCCAATTCTTTGGATAGGCGTTCCCGGCTGGCTGCTCCCCGGCTGACCAGTCCTACGATCTCGAAATCTTCCAATTGGTGGTAAGCGCGGGCGTGAGAAGCACCCATATTGCCGCAGCCGGCAACCAAAACGCGTAGTGGTGTATTTGGCATGTTATCTGGATCTTTTGTAAATGGTGGGACGCAAGATAGAAAAATAGTCTGTAAGTCGTAAGTCGATAAGTCGTAAGTCAGCTACATGATTCTTACGACTTATAGACTTATGACTGGCTGACTAGAGAAAAATAAAGGCCGAATCAAGTTCGGCCCTGGGGAAGTATCCAAGAAAGAGCGGGCTTTATATGGGGTAAACGCAGCGTGAAAAATAAAAATTTGTACAAATTTCACTTTAACACTTGCATCGGATAGAAAAAGCATTTACCTTTGTTTTGACCATTTGGTTAAATTAAATAGTTAAACTGAATAGTTAATGGCCAAAAAGTTGACCACCAAGGAGAAAATAAAACTGGCAGCGAAGGAGATCTTTATCCAGAAAGGCTTCGCCGGGGCGAGAATGGAAGACATCTCCAAGGCGAGTGGGATCAACAAGGCGCTGTTGCATTACCATTTTACCTCCAAGGAGAATCTTTTCGAGCAGATCTTCGACGAAGCTTTTTTTGAGATCATGCCGAGGCTGCATGCTGTGTTACTAACCGAAGGAGAGGTGATGGATAAGATAGATGCATTTGTGGATGAATACATCGCCACTATCCGCCAGAATCCGCATATCCCGCTTTTTGTGATCCATGAATTGAGCCAGGCCCCTGACCGTTTTTTGCAAAAGATAAAGAGTCATCCCGGCCTGCCGAATGTAGCTAGTTTGATCATGGAAGTGATGACTGCGATGGAGGAAGGTAAAATAAGATCATATCCGCCCCTGCACCTGGTAATGAACGTCCTCTCGATGTGCGTATTTCCATTTGTTGCCAGGCCTATCATCCGAACGGTTATGCAAGTGGATGATCATAACTGGGATGCGATTATTGACGACCGGGCTGCTATGATAAAACAATTCATCCGAACGGCATTGAAGCCGGATTAGTGCGCACGCCAGATTTTTCCAATCTGGCTGAGCTGGAGATACCTGTTGTCATCTTATTTTTTTTGTACAGAAGTTAACCAAAAAGTTAAATCATTTGGTAAAATGAAGCATATGAAATTGCGAATACTGATCATTGTCGTCCTGCTGCCCGGCCTTTTGCCGGCCCAGTCCCTGAGTCTGGATGCGTGCTACGAACTGGCAAGGTCTAATTATCCACTGCTCCGGCAACAGTCGATCAATGAACAGATCACAGCGCTGCAACTGGAGAAACTGGATCTGCAAAAATTGCCGCAGATCAGCTGGAATGCCCAGGCGACCTACCAGTCGGAAAGCATAGAGGTTCCCCTCAATCTGCCTAATGGGGAACGCCTGGCACAGCCCAAGCTCAACGGGCAGACTACTTTAGAGGCAAACTACAATATATACGACGGAGGCCGTATAGATGCCGCCAAAACCATGGAGCAGGCGCGACTCAATGTCAGTCAGCAAAGCCTCGAAGTGGAACTGGATAAGCTAAAAAAACAGGTGAACCAATTGTACTTCGGCATCATTCTCAGTCGTGCTCAGGATAGCATCTTACTGCAAACCCGTGCCGATCTTGAGGTTCGGCTGGATCAGTTGCAGGCGGGTGAACGGGAAGGGGTTGTGCTTCCGAGTGAAGTGAATAAGCTAAAAGTGGAATTGCTCCGGCTGGAATCCCAACGAGATAATCTGGCCGCTCAAGTCAATCGCCTCGCGTCCACCTTGGGTGGTTTGATCGGTCGCGCCATTGAACCTTCCGTTGCCCTTGAGCTGCCGGCAAATCCCGGAATACCATCTCCGGTGGCTGTGGGGCGTCCCGAACTGGAATTGTTTCAGCAACAAAAACAGGAAGCTGTGAGTCAGTTATCCATGATCGAAGCGCAGCGCAAGCCGCAGTTAGGGGCCTTTGTACGGGCCGGTGTCGGCTACGCCAACCCATTCAACTTCTTCGATACCAACCTGAGCCCATTCGCCATGGCCGGCATTCAGTTTCACTGGAATATACTAGACTGGGGAAAAAAAGACAAAGACCGGCAACTGGTACAGCTACGCACCGAAATGATCGATACACAAAAAGCTACTTTCCTGCATAATCTTGACCTGCTGGATGGCCAATACATCGCCGATGAAAACAAACTACAACAGTTGATTGAACAGAGCGAGGCCATCCGGCTTTTGCAGGAAGAATTACTACAGCAAACGGCGGCGCAACTGGAACATGGCGTGGCAACTGCCAACGACTATCTGATACAGTCTAACGCGATCACCCAAACGCGGCTTAATCTCAAGCTTTACCAGCTACAGTTGCTACAACTTAAAATTGATTATTTAACCGATAAAGGATTGCTTTGATCCCCTCGTCAGCCCCTCGATTTCGCTTGGGGCAAGCCCAGCCTTCCGAGCGGAGTCGAGGGCAGGCTACAAAAAATAAACTTCCGACAATGAAGAACATACCATTTCTAATGATCCTGCTGGCTCTGGTTTCCTGTCAACCGAATGATGAACTGGCCGATGCTTACGGTAATTTTGAAGCTGATCCCACCATTGTGGGCGCGGAGGCGAATGGCCGTCTGCTCTATCTACACGTGGAAGAAGGCCAGACGCTCAATGCGGGAAAACTCGTAGGCTTGATCGATACCACGCAGTTGCACTTGCAAAAACTTCAGGTAAAGGCGACCATCAGTGCGCTGGGCAATAAGACCAGAAGCCCGCTGCCCGAAATCGAGGTTTTGCGTGAACAGGGCCGGGCCCTGCAAAGAGAAAAAGAAAGGGTCGAAGCACTGTTGGCTGATAAAGCGGCCACGCCCAAACAGTTGGATGACATTCAGGCGCAGATCGACGTTGTCGATAAGCAGATCGAAGCGGCGCGCCAGCGGGTCAATGACAATAACCGGAGCATTCTGAGTGAAGCAGACCCCATGTACGCCCAACTGGCTGTGCTGGATGAGCAGATCCGAAAATGCTATATCTACAATCCGTTACGGGGTACGATACTCACCAAAACGGCCCAAGCCAGTGAAATGGCGGGTTTTGGAATGCCACTCTACCGGATCGCATCACTGGATACCCTCCTGTTGCGGGCTTACTTTAGTGGACCTCAACTGGGGCAGATCAAACTGGGGCAGGAGGTGGAGGTACGGATCGATGCAGCCGACGGTCAATACGATTCCCTCCACGGCCGGATCGTCTGGATCGCCAGCGAAGCGGAATTTACCCCCAAGACCATACAGACCAAGGAAGAACGGGTTAATCTGGTGTACGCCGTGAAGATCGAAGTACCCAATAACAACGGAATGTTGAAGATCGGCATGCCGGCCGAGGTCTGGTTGCCGAATACTCAAACGGCGAGCAGTGATGAATAACGACATTATCATAGAAAATATCAGCAAGCGCTACGGCGATGTACAGGCCCTGCAGAATATCAATCTGGAGGTCAAAAGCGGAGAATTGTTTGGCTTGATCGGCCCGGACGGAGCCGGTAAAACGACGCTCTTTCGCATCCTGGCTACCCTGCTGCTGGCGGATGAAGGACGGGCTACGGTTGCCGGTTGGGACGTAGTGAAAGACCTGCGGCAGATCCGCCGGAATCTGGGCTATATGCCCGGTCGATTTTCTCTCTACCAGGACCTGACCGTAGAGGAGAACCTGCGCTTTTTTGCGACCATTTTCGGTACGACGATCGAAGAGAACTACGAACTGGTTAAAGACATCTACCAGCAGATCGAACCCTTTCGCAACCGGCGAGCCGGACAGCTTTCCGGAGGGATGAAGCAGAAACTGGCACTGTCCTGTGCCCTGATCCACGCCCCCCGTGTGCTGTTCCTCGACGAACCCACGACCGGCGTAGATGCGGTAAGCCGTCAGGAATTCTGGGAAATGCTGAAAAGGCTGAAAGCCAAGAACATTACCATCCTGGTCTCCACACCCTATATGGATGAGGCACAGCTTTGTGATCGTATCGGTCTCATTCAGCAGGGAAAGTTGCTTTCCGTGGCTCCACCGGATGTAATGACGGCGGCGTTTCCCTACCCACTATTCGAGGTAGGTAGCGATAAGACGTATCAGTTGCTACAGGATCTGCGGGAATTTCCGGCTATGCACAGTGTCTTCCCATTTGGTGAATACCTGCACCTGGCTACCAATCATCCTGTGGAACCGGTGGAGATACAGCAATTCCTGATGTCTCGTGACCATCAAAATGTAGTGGTGCGTCCGGCCAGAGCTACGGTGGAGGACTGCTTTATGGAGGAGATGTTGTGATGTTACGATGTTTGTGATGATGTGATGCGGTGGTGAGCATTGCATGATTAGATGACAGTGCACCACGAGGGCGGAGAGTTGATTGGGTGATTTGAATAATATCTCAAGACATTGTCAACAAAATTGTATAACATAATAATGAGAGACGTAATTCTCTAACCGGCTATTCGATGCTCCATGGTTTTATAGTCACATGGCTGTCTTATCAATGAAACAATGAATCAATGGAGCACGAGTAATGGCATCTAATTTACTTGACAGTGTACCCAACTTTCCAGTGTCTCATTTAACTCAATAACTTTTATACTTCATTCAATTTTACTAACTCATGCCCAACGCAATAGAAGTCCGGAATCTCACCAAGCGCTTCGGTCAGTTTACCGCGGTCAATGCGATCAGCTTTTCGGTGGAGAAGGGAGAGATCTTTGGTTTCCTGGGAGCCAACGGTGCCGGGAAAACCACGGCCATGCGGATGCTCACCGGACTTTCTCACCCCACTTCCGGAGAGGCGAAGGTAGCCGGTTTTGATGTGAAGACCCAACCCGAGGAGATTAAAAGGCATATCGGCTATATGAGTCAGAAATTCTCATTGTACGAAGACCTGACGGTAGGGGAGAACATCTGGTTTTTCGGCAACATTTACGGTCTTTCCCGCAAGGAGATCAAGGCCCGGACGGATCAGCTGCTGGAAGATCTGCAGATCGGCAATGTGAAACGGAAAATGGTAGGTGAACTACCGCTGGGCTGGAAACAGAAACTGGCTTTTGCCCTGGCCACCTTTCATCAGCCGGACATCGTCTTCCTGGACGAGCCAACTGGCGGTGTAGACCCTATCACTCGGCGTGCTTTCTGGGAGATGATCTATGCGGCGGCCCATCGTGGGATCACCATTTTTGTAACCACCCACTATATGGACGAAGCCGAATATTGTGACCGGGTGTCTATCATGGTTGACGGCAATATTGCTGCAATGGATACGCCGACCGGGTTGAAAACGACTTTTGATGCTAAGTCTATGGATGAAGTATTTATCAAGCTGGCGAGAGGAGATAAGGAGCCGGAGTAGCACGTAATCCCAGGTTAAAACACAAACGTTATGAAATCATTTTTCGCATTCGTACGGAAAGAATTTTATCACATCCTGCGAGACCGGCGTACCTTGCTCATTATCTTCGGCATGCCGGTAGTGCAGATCATTCTGTTCGGATATGCAGTGACCAACGATTTTAAAGGAGCCAAGATCGGAATTTGGAATCAGTCGGGAGACGCACTAAGTACAGAGTTGGTGGACCGCCTGCAGGCCAGTGAATATTTCACATTATACGGTAATTACCGCTCCTACCCGGAAATAGAGGATGCTTTTGAAAAAGCACAGATCAAAATGGCAGTGGTGATCCCGCCGCAACTGGGTACTGATTTTTATAGCGGCCAATCGGGTGCTATTCAGTTGCTGACGGACGGAACCAATCCCAATACGGCCTCTATGCTGGTCAATTATGCGACGGCGATCATCCAGGGCTTTCAGACGGGAAAGATGCAGGGGAAAACACCACCTTTTCAGATCGGTGTAGATTCCCGGATGATCTATAATCCCGAATTGCTCAGCGTCTTTATGTTCGTGCCCGGGGTGATGACCCTCATTTTGATGCTGGTATCGGCCATGATGACTTCGCTGACCATCGCGCGGGAAAAAGAACTCGGCACGATGGAATTACTGCTGGTATCACCACTTTCACCTATGACCATTATTCTGGGTAAGGTGACGCCTTATATCCTGCTGTCGCTGATCAATACAGGGCTGATCCTGCTGGTGAGTTACTATGTGTTTGGTGTTCCTATAGTCGGCAGCCTGTGGTTGCTACTGGGGCTTTCATTAATATTTATCCTCATGGCCCTGGCTCTGGGCATTCTGATCTCAACCCGTACGGATTCGCAACAGACAGCGATGATGATCAGTCTGATCATGCTGATGATGCCGACCATGCTGCTTTCGGGCTTTGTGTTTCCTATCGAGAGTATGCCTACTTTTCTGCAGTTTGTCAGCAGGATCATTCCTGCCCGGTATTTCATTATCATGCTGAAGGATGTCATGCTAAAAGGCAGTACCCTTGCTTATATTATGAATGAAGTGCTGGTGTTGCTGGGGATGACAATCTTCTTCCTGTTGTTGAGCTGGAAGAACTTTAAGATCAGATTGAGTTAATGCCGGTTGCCGGTCAACCGGTAACGGAAATACATAAACTATGCGTACCATATTCGTCCTACTTCGGAAAGAGTTACTTCAGGTATTTCGCAATAAGGCTATGCTGCCGCTACTGACCGTAGTGCCGGTAGTGCAATTGGTGCTGCTGTCATTTGCGGCCACCAATGAAGTGAAAGATATCAAACTGGCCATTTATGATCAGGATAGGTCCGAATATTCACAGCGGCTGATCAATAAATTTATTGCTTCTGATTATTTCATCCTGAGCCCCATACCTATGAATATGACGGAAGCACAACTGATGCTGCAAACGGACGAAGCGGATATCATATTACAGATACCGTCCGGCATGGAACGAGACCTGCTTCGCCTGAAAAAGGCCGATATGCAGCTACTGGTCAATGCCATTA
>JAGQXH010000421.1 GCA_020436695.1 Lewinella sp.
TTTCGCGGTAGAGACTCAACTGCCCTATGCCCGTTTGGGGTTGGGCCTGCATTTGTTAAGTGATACGGAAGGCATTGCCAAATTGCGTACCCGTTCTGCCGGTGCAGTACTATCCTATACCATTCCCGGTAAAAATAGCAACTTACATTTCGGATTTGAAGCCAGAATGGTTCAAAAGGACATCGACTGGGATAAACTCGTTTTTTCGGATCAGCTGGATGCTATGGATGGCGTTATTTCCGAAAGCAGTGTGGTGCCGGCAGTGGAGAAGGTAAGCTATGGAGATCTTGACTTCGGTGTTGTTTGGCGTCGGGTGGGCGACTGGCAGCTGGGGAAGAACAAATGGCGTGATGTTCGCAGCCAGTTCGGGATCAGCTTACATCATTTGCCGCATTTGATCAGTAAAACCGCACAGGGAAACGATTCCTTCCTAAACCGGGAAACCCGTATTGCTCCCAGGGTTACTTTTCACGGTGGGCTGATCATCCCGGTACGCTCCTTTCGCGGCTCCGGGCTGGATCTGGCGGTTTCCCCCAACTTCAAACTGGATATGCAGGGATATAAGTTCCTGAATTCCAAGGAAAACATAACCGTAGGCACACTTGGGATGTATACCCTGATCAATAATTATTACCTTGGCCTGTTGTATCAAAACCGGCAATTTGCGCCTAATCTTATCCATACGGATGCCTGGATCATTACGCTGGGTGGTTATACGGCAGCAGGTGCCCGGGCCAAGAGCGGAGATGATCCGCGCCTGTTCTTTGGGATTAGTGTGGATCTCAATTCAACCGGCGTTGGGCCGATGGCAGGAAGTGTATTTGAAGCAACTATACGATATCGTCTGGTACCCGAAGGCCTCTGGGGGACAAACCGTCAACGGAGCGGACGATCTAACAAACGTATTCTCGATTGTAAGAGCTTTTTTTAGGAATAATGCGACTGACTTAGAAAACTTAATCCGAATGTGGATCGAACTCAAGAAATCCTAACTTGCAAGGAACAAGGATGCGGTGAATGTCCCCCTATACCGCATCCCCTTGCTTATCCGGAAAATTGGGCCGATCTTACTTTCACGGAAAAGTCATTCCTTAACAACTTGGAAACCTGTACGAAGCATGAACTGGAGGCTACTACACATCCTCGTACTGTGGACGATTATCTTTGGTGCGAATTCTACTCAGTTATCAGGACAGTGCAACATTACAATTTCGGATGAAAATCCCTGCTCGGGAGCAGAGATCAGTATTGGTGTTGATGACCCCATAACCGGATCTGATTACAGCTGGGACCTGGATAATGACGGTAAAGTAGACGTCAAAGGGTCCGTATTTTTTGACTACGCCTTTCCTGAGACCTATACCAACCGGACCTATACTATTACCTTATTCCGCAATGGCAGTGCCTGTTCTTCTATGGATGTGCCGGTCACCGCCGGCCCCGATCCGAGTATCGGCATAGCCAACGGAGCGGTAACCCTGGAAGGGACTGAGATGAAAGCCTGTAGCGCGAGCGGAAGCCTGGTACTGGAGCTTTTCAATGCTTCTACTACTATTCCCAATAACGTTAGATATACCATCAGCTGGGGAGACGGTTCCATTCCGCAAACTTATACCAATGGCAGTTTTTCATCAAGCAATACGATTTCACATACCTATACCAAGTTGGGATACTTCCCCATTTTTGTCAGTATCGAACACACTAACGGTTGTGTCTACACCCGGAATTATACGCTGTACAACGGAGGCAACCCATCGGTTGGTTTAGCCAATCCGGGGAACACAGTCGGTTTATGTGCACCGGCTACGCTTACCTTCCCGATCACCAATACAGCTAATAATCCGCCGGGTACGGAATACACCATTTACATCAACGGTGTGGTAGTAGCCACCTACGATCAGAGTAATCTCCCCAGCGACTTTACTTACACTTTTGAAGACCCCTCCTGTGGAATTAACACCAGTACCGGCAATTATAAAAATGCCTTCGATCTGAAGATCGTGGCGTCCAACCCTTGTAATTCATCTTCAGCCACAATTGAACCTATTGAGGTAAGTACGCCGCCAGAGCCCCGGTTCGACATTACCGAACCGGCCTATAGTTGCGACGGGTCCGTATATGGCTTCAGTAACACGTCGACGAATGTCAACGAAGTTTTAAGCGGTAGCCCGTCCAACTGCGTACAGATACTAAGCCCCAACTGGACGATCTCGGGAAAAGACGGTGAAGACTGGGAAGTGGTAGACGGCAATCTTTTCAACACCAATAACCTGGGGATTCGCTTTCTGAAACCCGGCACTTACACTATCGAAATGACTATTGTAAGCTTCGCCTGTGGGGAATCTACGTTCAGCCGGGAGATCACGATTCACGAACAGCCGGAAATAGACGTCAGCCCCAAACTGATTGACGTCGGGGCCGGCCCCAATGGGGAGAACTGTTCTCCCTATAAATTTGATTTCACTTCCACCTCAAAAGGCGATATATTCAGCTATACCTGGAAAGTTGATGCTGATCAGGACTGGGAATTCCTCAATGGCACATCCTCGAGCACACCCAATGCCAGTTTCATTTTTTATGGCGGAGGGGACTATCGTGTTACGCTTTCGGCCACCAATTCCTGTACCACCATTAGCTGGGATACGCTGATCACCTTGCAGGGCCGGCCAACAGCGGTGCTCGACATCCCTGATTTTTGTGATCAGGCCCAGATCGACTTTGACAATTCCATTGTACAGTATGGAAACAATGGATATAGTATTGATAAGTACAACTGGTCTTTTGAAGGAGCCGCCAATATCACCACATCTACCGAAGCCAACCCAAGCAACATCCGTTATGATCAACCCGGGCAATACGTGGTGGCGCTTCGCACCTCCAATACTTGTGGGTCAGTTACGGTCCGGGATACCTTCTCCATTCAACCCAAAGAGAATATGACACTGCCTCCGGATCAGGAGGTTTGTATCTCTGCCGATCCCATCACACTGAACGCTGGCCTGGCGGGTGGCAACTGGACGGGCAAAGGTGTAAATTCCAGCGGGGTTTTCAATCCGGACAATGCCTCCATCGGCCCCAATGAGCTGACCTATACTTTTGGATCGGGAGTATGTCTGGTAGAAGAATCCATGGTAATTACAGTGAACCCACTTCCTGATATCAGCCTGGTAAATGATGATGTACTTTGTAAATCCAGCGGGAACATCCGCCTTTCGGCCACTCCTGAAGGTGGCACCTGGACCAGCCTGAACGGCGCTGTGCTTGAAGGAGACCGGCTGCTGGTCAACGATACGCCGGCCGGCACTTACCGGTTTCGATACGATGTAACCGATGAAGCAGGCTGTTCGGCCACCGATAGCATTGAAATTACACTTAAGAACGGGCCGGAAATTAGCATTTCCGACACCTCTTATTGTAACTCCGCAAAAGATCAGAAACTTCCACCGGTCTCTATTGTCGGTGGTACGTGGACCGGTCCTGGAGTTACGCAGGCCGGAAAGTTCAATCCGTTTGCTGCGGGTGGGGCCGGCGACTATAATCTAACCTATATTTATCAACATCCGGCAAATGGCTGTGTCTCTGAAGTTCCGGTAACGGTCAGCGTAGTTGACCCCATCAAGGTAGATGCCGGAGGTGATCTGGCTATTTGTGAGGACAGCGACATCATTATTCTCGATTCTCTGGCTACTCCACCCGGTGGCCGGTGGTTCTTTCAAGGTCAAAAAATGACCTTACCCTTCTTTGATCCGGATCAGGCAGACAATGGGATCTACAAATTCGCTTATAAGGTTGGAGACGGGGTTTGTACGGTACGTGACACACTGAAAATTGAGGTGGCCGATCAGGAGGTATTTGATCTGGGTGATGATGAATCGGTCTGTTCCGATGCCGAACAGGTACGGTTAAAAGGAACCGGTGGTCTCGATGGTATCTGGTCGGGCCCCGGCATTGTTGATGAGGTCAATGGATTTTTCGATCCCGCCGGGCTGGAACCCGGAGATTACGAGGTTCATTTTATGCGTCAGGATGATAATCTGGCCTGTCCTGGTGAAGACAGTAAAATGGTTACGGTGTTACCCAAGCCAACAGCAGCTTTTGATCTCCCCGGTTCAGTATGTATCAGCTCTGAATTCAATACTGACAACATGAGTGAAGGGGCAAATAGTTACTTCTGGGATTTTGGCGACGGAACCACCAGTACCAGCAAAAATGCCAGTCATCAGTATGGAGCCTATGGTAAATACCCGGTCAGCCTATCCGCCACCAACGATCTCGGCTGTACCACAGCCTACGTCGATACCATCGAGGTAGCCCCTCCGCCCAGTTCATCTTTTGATGTAGTTGACGATGAGGGATGCGGACCGCTTACACTGGAATTCAGCAATACCAGTTCCGGAGCCGATATGCGGTTCGAATGGGATTTCGGCAACGGCCAAACCTCCAATCGGGAAATACCGATCGCTCCGGTTATTTATCAGACAAGCCGCCGTGATACATCATATATCATTACCCTGCGAACCTTCAATGGCTGCGGATCCGATATCTCCCGGGATACGATCCTGGTGCACCCTTTCCCTTTAGCCAACTTCGGCTTCAGTGTCGATACCGGCTGTGCACCAGTCAATGTGACCTTTGCCAATATCTCGCTGGGAAGCCCGGAAACCTATTTTTGGGATTTCGGAAACGGTTCTACTTCCACGGATAAAGTGCCTGCACCTCAGGTATTCACGGCCGGCGAAACTACCCTAACATATGACATTACCCTGATAGCTGCCAATGCCTGTGGAGCGGATACGCTCCGGAAGCCATTGGTCGTCTACCCGGAAGAGGTGCAGGCCTTTTTAAATCTCGATAATGAACAGGGGTGTGCGCCCTATACCCTGCAACTGGAAAGTTTCTCGAATTCCACCGCCTATGTGGCCTGGGACTTTGGAGACGGACAAACCGGTGGTGGTGAACATATCTCGCATACCTACTCTGCGCCCGGGGAATACACCGTCAAACTTAATGTTGGAAACGGATGCCGTGAAGACAGTACTTCAGCAGTTATCAGAGTATTACCCAGTCCGAATATGAACTTTGCCCATTCTCCTAACTTATGTACCGAGCAGGAAGTGTTTTTCAGTAATAATTCCGGCCCACTTGCCAACCTGATCTGGGATTTCGGTGACGGCACAACCAGTAATATTGGCAATCCCATCCATGTATTTCCGGGCACGGGTATATATACGGTTACACTGAGTGGAAGTGTAGCCGAAAGCGGTTGTGCGGATACGCTGTCCAAACAACTTACCATTATTCAGGCTCCGAAGGCTCAAATACAGGGCGTAGATCTCGAGGGTTGTGCTCCCTATAATTCCAGCTTTACCGCTCAGGGAAGCATTGGAGACTATTACACCTGGGACTTTGGAGACGGAAATACGTCCAATGATGCCGAACCAAAGCATGTCTATATGGCCCCCGGGAATTATACGGTCCAGTTGACTGTCTCCGACATCCAGGGATGTGAAGCCGATACCATTTTATCCGGCATTACGGTCTTTCCCTCCCCCACTGCCGATTTCAGCATTCCCGGACAGATTTGCGGGCTACCCACTGAGCTTGTACTCAATAATCTTTCGACCGGAGCTGATGATTTCACCTGGACGTTCAGTAATGGGATGCGTTCGGAATTGCGTTCTCCCAGTTTTACTTTTAACGAAAATACGAGCCTGAATATCGAACTGGTCAGCGGTAATCAATTCGGTTGCACCGATACCATTCAAAGATCCATCGATATCCGCGATCAGGGGGTAGCGGATTTCATTCTCGCCCCTGGCGAGGGTTGTGATCCCTTACCCGTGGCTTTTACCAATTATTCCAACGGGAATCAATTTCTCTGGGATTTTGGTGATGGTTCCACGTCCACCGAGGAACTGCCTACACATGTTTATACTCAACCCGGTACATACAACGTAAAACTGATCTCCTCCTTCGATGGTATTTGCGGCGATACCCTCCAGCTCGACGGCCAGATCAATATCATGGCAAGTCCGTTTGCCGACTTTGACTGGGTGCCGGTAACCAATAACGGTCAGACTACCCGCACCATCAATTTTGTCAACCAGTCGGAAGACGCCGTTAGCTATTACTGGGATTTTGGCGATGGCACCACTACCAGTGAAGAAAATCCAAGTCATACCTATGAGACCAGCCAATCCTGGCAGGTTATGCTGGAAGCAACCAACACGCTGGGCTGTACGGATGATACGCTTTTGGTGGTAGAACCATCATTCATTGGTCGCTTGTATGTACCCAATGCCTTTGCCCCCGAACAGGGTGTGGGAGAAGCTCAGTTATTCCTGCCTAAAGGACTGGGACTTAAGGAATACCAGCTCCAGATCTTTTCTCCTTATGGAGAACTGTTGTGGGAAAGTACCACGCTGGAAAACGGACAGCCCTCAGAAGGCTGGGACGGCACACACAACGGACATCTTTTACCGCAGGATGTTTACGTATGGAAGATCAAAGCGATATTTGAAGACGGCAGTTTCTGGATGGGAACTCCGACTAGTGGAGGCGGATATAAACGGCTGGGATCGGTGACTTTAATACGGTAAACGATATTCGGTATTTGATCCTGTGTTTTCGATTAATCTAAGTTGCCAGTTTGACTGACTACTCGCATTAATTTATTCCTGTTTCATAAAATTCGGGTAAACTCCTGCTTAATATCCTGCCGACTATCTATATTCGGGCATGGATTTCACAGAAAAGACCGTATTGATCACCGGCGGTTCGCGCGGCATTGGCCGGGCTACCGCCCAGGCTTTTGCCGGCAGTGGTGCCCGTGTGGCCATAAATTTCCGTTCTGACCATGATGCCGCCCGGGAAACAATTGAATCGCTGGCGGGCGAAGGGCATTTCGCCGTGCGTGCCGATCTCAGTCACGCCCAGGCCGTAGAACAAATGTTCAAAGTAGTGATCGGTGAATTCGGTCGATTGGATATACTGATCAATAATGCCGGGATCTTTAAATTGCATCCCATTACCGAAGTTAGCTACGATGAGTGGCAGCAGGTATGGCGAGATACGCTCGATACTAATTTAATTGGGGCAGCTAATGCCTGTTACTGCGCAGTCCAACATATGATCCAGGCCGGCAGCGGGCGCATTATAAATGTTTCCTCCCGGGGTGCTTTCCGCGGCGAACCGGATCAGCCAGCCTACGGAGCCAGTAAAGCCGCTATGAATGCCATGGGCCAGTCGTTAGCGCAGGCTTTGGCACCGCATAACGTTTTTGTGGGCACCGTAGCTCCCGGTTTTGTGGAGACTGACATGGCCAAGGACTGGCTGGAAGGCGATGAAGGCGAACAGATCAGAAAACAAAGTCCGCTACACCGGGTAGCTCGTCCGGAAGAAGTAGCACGGGGCATCCTGTTCCTGGCATCTGAAGGCACGGAGTTCATGACAGGCGCTATACTGGATATTAATGGCGCCTCTTATCTTAGGAGTTGA
>JAGQXH010000422.1 GCA_020436695.1 Lewinella sp.
TTGACTAATAGGAGATGGCGTGCGAAATGTTCAAAACCTCCAGAAAAAATTGGTTCATTTATTTCCGTCTAACTACTAAGAGAAATTCGTGTTTTATGCCGCTATATCACTTGAAAATAACCGGAGTCGTTCAGGGCGTTGCCTATCGGTACCATACCAAAATGCAGGCCGAAAAACTGGGCGTGAAAGGGATCGTCAAAAATGAGGCCGACGGCAGTGTATACGCTGAAATAGAAGGGGAGGAGCAGGTCTTACAAGCCATGGTGGACTGGTGCCGGATGGGGCCGGCTACAGCCCGGGTGAAGCACGTAGAAGTAAGCTCTGGAAAGGAACGCAATTATCAGGATTTTAATATCATCAGATAAATGAGTGCAAAGACGGTGCAAATAGCAAGAGCCACAGCGGAGGATCTACCGGGGATACATCAACTGGTCAGAGAACTGGCCATCTATGAAAAAGCGGAATCGGAATTTGTGGCTGGCCTGGAGGAATACCAGCGGGATTTTGCCGATGGTGCTTTCGAAGCCATTGTAGCCAAAAACGAGGATGGTGTAGTCGGCATGGTGCTGTACTACCTGACCTATTCCACCTGGAAAGGCAAAATGCTCTATCTGGAAGATTTTGTGGTCCTGCAAGCCTACCGCCGGGATGGTTTGGGGCAGGCCCTTTTTGATGCTTTTCTGGATCGTGCCAGAGCAATGGAATGCCGGCTGGTCAAATGGAAGGTTTTGGATTGGAACGAGCCGGCCCTGAAGTTCTATTTAAAAAATAATGCGATCATTGAAAAGGAATGGTGGAACGGTAAAATATTTTTGTAAATCACAAAAAGTTAATACCTTTAGGCTTCATCTCTATCGGTACTGCCTTACTTGCGTTGCCTGCCATTCGAGCGGCATCATCCCAATTTCATAAGTTCAAACCGGCTTACAAATCTGGACCTAACTATATAGTGTTTCATAGTGTGAGGAGTAGCCGCTTCGGTGGTTGCTCCTTTTTCAAGCTTCCCTCCCGATCAAAGAAAGACTGAGTTCCCGTAAAGTGGCAATCCCTTCCGGCCGGGCGGCATGGATGGCATCCAGATGCCGGAAAGCCTCATCCTGGTACTGCTGTTTAATCTGGAGGGTGAGTTTAGGTATATTCAGTTGGTGGAGAATGAGGGTGAGCCGTTCTACTTTTTCCGTTTCATCGAAGTGGGTACCGGAGAAATAAGTTTCCAGTTGTCTGCGTTGGGCGGGTGCGGCCAAAGCCATGGCTTTTAAGATCAGGAAAGTCTTTTTATTCTGGATGATATCTCCTCCGGTCTTTTTTCCTACTTTTTGAGGATCTCCGAACGTATCGAGATAATCATCCTGCATCTGGAACGCAATACCGATGTTTTCCCCGAAAGCAGAGAGGTGCTGGATATCTTCTTCCGGCGCTTCTGCGGTAGTAGCGCCCAAAGCCAGACTGCCGGCGATCAGAGTTGCGGTCTTTCGTTTGATCATTTCCACATACTCCTCAATGGTCACATCAGTTCTTTTTTCAAAATCTATGTCATATTGTTGGCCTTCACAAACTTTTATTGCAACTTTGTTGAAAATGCTCACCAATTGTTTAAGCCTTTGGGAGGCATTTACTTTCAGCAGATATTCATAGCAATCTATGAGCATGACATCTCCTGAAAGAATGCCGGTATTGATGTCGTATTTAGTATGAACACTGGGCATCCCCCTTCTTAAGGGCGCAGCATCCATTATATCGTCATGTACCAGAGTGAAGTTGTGAAAGATCTCGACTGCCATCGCCACCGGCAGCGCTTTCTTCACGTCGTCCCTGAAAAGATCATAAGCCAGCAGGACGAGTACCGGCCGTAGTCGTTTACCCCCCAATTGCATGATATAGTTTACGGGCTCGTATAAGCCGGAAGGGGCCTGATTCCATGGGTTCTCTTCCAGATAGTCCAGGAATAATTGCTGAAGTTTTTTTATATCGGCCATAACATCAAATTGTAGAGGAAAACCTGCCGGAAATCGGCCGGTGAAGATAGCGAAAGTTTCCTTATATTCGATTTTTGAAAACAGAAGACACTATGGTGAAAGAAACGAGGCCTTATAACATCCTCCTGATCGAAGATAATCCGGGAGATGTGAGACTGACACAGGAGGCCTTCAAGGAAGGTAAGAAGAAAGTAAATCTGGAAGTAGTAATGGATGGGGTTGAAGCGATTAAGTACCTGAAGCAGCAAGGCAAATACAAGGATAAACCCATTCCTGATCTGGTACTGCTGGACCTGAACCTTCCCAAGTGGGACGGCCGGGAAGTATTGAAGGAGATCAAGACCGACAGTACGCTGAAACGAATTCCCGTAGTAGTGCTTACTACTTCCAATGCCGAACAGGATATCATTCACAGTTATGATCTTCACGCCAACTGTTTTATCAATAAACCCGTTGATTTCGATAATTTTTTTGACATAGTGCAAAAAATTGAGGATTTTTGGCTAACCATAACCATCTTACCGACCATGGCTCGTTAGGAAACACAATGTTCTCAGGAAGGTTCAGAATAAGGACACGGAACGCTTTTCACATTTGTTAATTATTCCCGGTAGCCAAAACGTACTATCGAAATAGTAAGGAATACTATGAACGAGCCTTAGACGCTGTTTGAAGTTTAATACTTCAGTACACACACAGCCTCTAATTGTATGATCACAACACGATTAGATCAGTTTTTACGGACGTTTAAATTCCACCCCGATTCATGAAACATATCTTGGTGATTGAAGATAATGATGCAGATGCGGAATTGATAAGAATTTTGTTGGATGAGGCAGGCTTTAAACACCGGTTTTATCACTCTACTTCCCTAAAGGGAGGATTCGAAATTCTGCATGAGCACGAAATAGACATTGTTTTACTGGACCTTTCGCTACAGGACAGTATCGGCTTTAACACGCTAAAGAACTACCAGAGCGAAGCGTCTGATACTCCTGTGATCATTCTTACGGGCAATAACAACGAAGTGGTTGGTATGCAAAGCGTTAAAGCCGGTGCCCAGGATTTTTTGATCAAGCACAACTTCGATGCCAAAAGGCTGGTCAGTTCCATTCGCTTCTCCATACAGCGCTTCAAAACCCAGTCCAAATTCAAACAGGAAGCCACCGAATTGTCCATCAAGGAAAAAAGGGCCCGGGAAGCGCATCAACTGGCGCACTTCGGCAACTGGGAAATGGATATTGTCAATTATGCCATGAAATGGTCGGATGAGACCTACCGGATCTTCGGCTTCCAGCCCAATAGTTTTTCTCCCACATTGACCGATTATTTGGAATACGTCCACGTTGGTGATAAGGAAAAAGTAAACGATTTTTTCCAGGGAGTGATCAAGACCGGAGAGGTGGGACGGGTGGAACACCGTTTGGTGATCAACAATCGAACCCTAAAATATCTGGCTGTGCAAGCCCGGGTAAACTACGACGAACTCACCAATAAGATACTGCTTATCGGCACCATTCAGGACATCACTTATCAAAAAGATAACCGGCTGCCTGAACCAGACAACCAGCAGGAACTGGCAGACGAGAAAAACAGCCGTTTTACTCGTCTGAGTTACAATATCCGTACGCCGCTTAGCTCTATTGTTAACCTGCTTTACCTATTGGAAAAATCAAATATCTCCAATCAGCAGCGGGAACTGTTGGACGGACTTAAGAACTCCGTTGATGACCTTTCTGTAGTACTGAATAACCTGCTGAATTACTCGCTCTTCATGTCTGCCGATCTCCGTTCCCAGCACGAGGTATTTCATTTGGGAGAGATGCTGGAAAATGTGATCCGATCCGGCCGGTTTAAGACCGAGCAGGCCGAAATGAAATTCGAATGTGAGAAACTGGGAGAGCTGCCTACTTTTGTGAGGGGAGATGAATCGAAGATACAGCAGGTATTGCTGAACATGTTGGAACTGGCTATTATGCACACCGTTCAGGAGGAGAAAATCCGCATGGAGCTTGAAATGTCCGAACCGCATGTATTACAGGTTTGTATCCGCTATTCAGGCACTTTGGTAAATGTGGATCTGCCGGAAGCCCGGGAAGACAGCGAATTGATGAAGATGATCTTCGGTGACGATCAGGACGAAAAATCGGCGCTGCCTCACCTGAGTACCTTCATCGCCGCCAAGTTATCGAAATTGCTGGACGGTCGCCTGGATATCTCTACTCAAATGGGCTCCAAGCGACTGCTGCGGTTCAGGATGCCACTTGAGATCAGTAAAAAGGGAAAAAATAAAGATCAGACCGGGGTATTAAACCGAAAGGTCAATATCTTGTTGGTAGAGGATCACTTTCTCAATCAGATCGCTACCAAAAAAGTACTCACTTCCTGGTCAGAACTGGTCAGTGTGATCACTGCCGACAATGGTGAAGAAGCGCTGACCCAGTTTGAAAAGGAAAAGATCGATCTTATACTGATGGACCTGAAGATCCCCAAGATCAGTGGGATCGAAGCGGCGCGAATTATCCGCGAAACCAGTCAGGTCCCCATCATTGCCCTAACTGCGAGCTCTTCCAAACAGGAAGAAGAACGGTGTTTCACCGTAGGCATGAACGATTACATATCCAAGCCGATCAAGCCGGAAGAGCTTTATTCCAAGATTACACAGTTGATTTAAATGATGCCGGCCCTCGGTTTTTATGGTGCAGGACCAAACACCGAGAACCAAGCACCGTCATGAATTGTTGCTTGTAAAGAATCTTTAGGGTTATGAAAACATTAGATCTCATCATTATCGGTGGCGGCCCCACCGGACTCAACTGCGCTATTGAGGCCAAAAAGGCCGGCTTAAGTTACATCATACTGGAAAAAGGACTGCTGGTTAATTCCATTTACCACTTTCCGATCAATATGACCTTTTTCTCCACATCCAAATTGCTGGAGATTGGAGATACGCCGTTTATTTCTCATACCGAAAAGCCGACCCGGAGGGAGGCACTGGAATATTACCGGCGTTTGCAACAAGCCTATGACCTGAAAGTCAATCTTTATGAGCCGGTAAAGAAAATGGAACGCCGGGCGGATGGCCTTTACTTCGTCACTACTTCCAAAGGCGAATATCTCGGCGCCTCGGTGATCGTGGCCACCGGCTTTTATGATACACCCCGTCTCCTGAATATTCCGGGAGAAGATCTGCCAAAAGTGAAGCACTATTATGATGACGCTCATCCCTATATCGGGCAGAAAGTCCTGGTGATCGGTGCTGCCAATTCGGCCTGTGATGTAGCCCTGGAAACCTGGTCGAAAGGATCGGAAGTGACCATGGCTATCCGGGAAGATGACATTTATCAAGGCGTCAAATACTGGATCCGACCCAATATTGAGAACCGGATCAAAGAGGGAAGTATTACGGCCTATTTCAATACGGTGGTAAAAGAGATCCGCGAGCATGAAGTAGTGCTGGAAGGACCGGATGGCACATTATTTACCATCGAAAATGATTTTGTGCTGGCCATGACCGGTTACAAGCCCAATTACGAACTGCTGCACAACCTGGGACTGGAGATTCCCGACGATGAAGACCAGATCCCGGTTCACGATCCGGAGACGCTGGAAACCAGCCTTCCGAATGTGTACATTGCCGGTGTAGTCTGTGCCGGTATGAAAACCAGCAAACTCTTCATCGAAAATACCCGGGATCACGGGGAGATCATCGTCAACCAGATCGTCGGACGATTAGTAAGTGGGTGATGTGGTGAGCGGGTGAGTGATACATGCTTAAATATCATTGGGATACTTTTCACCATATCACCACATCATTATCTATCTAAGCGATCCTTCCGCACTCCGCGCCAGAGGCTTTCCCGTAGCAAAATCGAAAAGCGTGATCCGGCGAAGATCATAGTAAGCCAGCCAGAAACTTTGCAGGGCGCTGACGTAAGCCCGTCGGGCAGAAGCCTCTTCCTGGATCGCCAGATTAAGATCAGTTACCAGGATATTGCCGATGCGGTAGCGCTGGCGGGTAATGTCGAGTCGCTTTTGTGCTACCTCATATGTACGGGAAGCCAGCTGTACCTGATTGCGAACCTGATCGAACTGCTGTACTTTCACCAGGATCTCCTGTTCGAAACTCACGCGATCCTGTGTGACTTGCAGGCGAGTGAGTTCTTCATTGGAACGGGCAATTTCCATCACGGCCTGCGATTTGCCCCAATCTGCTATCGGAACCGTGAGCCCAACCACGAAGAGTTCCTGATCAAGCGGATCTGTGTAAGCTTCGGAAATGCTGGCGCCGGTTTGAGATAGACCGAAAGAGGCAAAGATGTCTGCGCTGAACCCCCGTTGTGCTTTGGCCTGGGCAACTTCCCGCTTCGCTTCTTCCAGCCGACGATCCAGCTGGATCACATCCGATCGGAAGCGCTGGGCGTAATCCAGTGCCTGGGCGGCATCCACGATAAAGTTGGGGATATCATCCGGAGTTTCCAGATTGAATTCTACCCCTTGCGTAATACCTAAAAAATTACGGAGGTTCTCCGTGCTGGTTTGTTTAGCGAGTTTACTTTGCCCGAGGTCGGCATCAGCGCGCATCACGTTCAGTTCGATCTGTAGTAATTCTACTTCGGCAATCCTGCCGACATCAAAGCGCCCCTTGGAAATGGCGTACAGCGTATCAGCATTGGCCTTATCACGCTGGGCTGCCTCGTAGTTCAATTGGGCGATGAGCACCTGAAAGAATAGGTTCGCCGCATTAAAAGCTACATCTTCCATGCCCTCGGAATACTGTCGCTGTGACTCTTCGTAAGACATCGGTTCGATGATCCGGTCCCACCGCAGTTGATTAAAGCCGAATAAAGGCTGGGAGAACCCGATGGATATTGGAGTGGACAAATAGGTGACGTAGCCATCTTTGCCGTCGGTGGCAAACACATCGATCCGCTGCATGCCGGTGCGCGCAAAGATCTCCCCACCAGTAAGCGCAATCCCCTGACTGACACTCAGGTTGAATTGATTACGCATCAATGATCGGGGAATGAAATCGTCCGTACCGTCGGGAAGGGTAATGGCTTCGATGGAGCGGTTGAGGTTGGGTAAGGTGGCGTTGAGACTGATAAAAGGACGATAATTCGCCAAATAGGATTTATAACGCCAATAATCATTACTGAACGCCGTTTGGGTGATCTGCACATCCGGAGCGTCGCTTTGAGCGAGTAGCACCGTTTGGTCGAGGCTCAGGTGCAGTGTATCCCTTTGGGCGTGTGAAACAGAGAGGCCGCATATTAAAATAAGGCCGGTGAAAAGGTATTTCATACTTATGATTGTGTAGTCGGTTAGTCGGTTCTTAAAGCTTTGATGGGATCTTGCAGCGCAGCTTTGCGGGCCGGGAACAATCCAAAGACCAATCCGATACTGGCAGCTACGCCGAATGATAAAATGATGGACCAGGCAGACACCACGGTGGGTATACCTGATGAACGAGATATCAGGGTTGCCGCCGTGACCCCCAGCAAGACACC
>JAGQXH010000423.1 GCA_020436695.1 Lewinella sp.
CTGCATTTCCCTCATTCAGCAATATCCGGATCGCACCGAACTGGTGCATGAGCTCGCCCCCATCGTCACCGAAGAATGGGGCCACTTCCGTATGGTATTGAAAGAATTGGACAAACGGGATCTGAAACTGGGTGGCCAGCGAAAGGATGAATACGTCAATGCCTTATTGCAGTTCCAAAAGAAAGGAGGCTCGCGCGAAGATCGACTGCTGGAAAAATTGCTGGTATGTGCGCTCATTGAAGCCCGCAGCTGTGAACGCTTCCGTCTTCTTTCTCTGTATATCAGCGATCCGGATCTGAAAGAATTTTACCATAAATTCATGGTTTCCGAGGCCGGCCACTATCGCCTGTTCATCGATCTTGCCAAAACGTATTGCGATGAAGAAAAGGTGAAAGTCCGCTGGCAGGAATATCTTACTTATGAGGCCGGGGTCATGAAGCAGCTGGAGTTGCGGGGTGATCGCATGCATTGAATATGGACGCACCCGGTAACACTCAGGGCTGGCCCCGAGTGTTACCGAGGAGCTGACGAAGGATCCCAATGAAACAGTTTGCATAAATCATATCGGCATCCTCAATCAGCGATACCGCAGGTGGCGCGGCCGTCAGCTCCGGCCGAAGGCATCGGGGCGTCCGTCCATCGTCCTACAAGGGCGTGAGCGTAACCGTCCCCGTATCTCCATATCCATTCCCCCAACTATAGGTGATCACGCCGGTGGCATCATCATAGGTTCCGGTGCCACTTACCGCTGTTCCGAAAGGTTCTGTCGTATCGATAATGTTTACATTACCGCAAATGTGCTCGATCATTCCGGGAGAATCATTAGGGCTGGTAATCCCGTACACGTCATACCATTCGAAGTAGATGCCGCCACTGAAATCGTTGATCTCGTAAACGCCGGAACGCACCTCCGTCAATTGTACCGTAGCGGTAAAATCCACGACCGGCGCGGTGCAGCAATCATCCGTAGACTGACCACTGGACACTGCACTGTACATGCCCGCCAGATCAGACGGACAGGTAAAGGTATAACGGGTTTTCTGCAATACATCCCAGGTGGTGCCTGCCCGGTTGTTCAATACATAACTGTAATTCCAGCTATCTCCGGCATTGAGTTCATCCAAAGTAAGCCCGGCCTGGCCAAGTAGTTCATCTACGGAAAAGCTGACTTCAGCCGGCAAACTGGTCAGCGATGTTACCACTACATCCGAAACGGTATTGTTAACCCCCTCAAAGCTGAGTACTACATCAATAGATTCCACCAGCGAAGGATCCGATTTTTCGGTAAAATCTACAGGAAAAGTAACAGTAGTGGTCACATTCCGGATAAACGAGCCGCCCGGAGCTATCGTCAGAGTTGCCGCTTCAGAAGTGGCTACATCGCTTAGTTCTCCGCTGTCTTCGAGGCAGGCGCTGCTGCCCAGCATGAGTGCTAGTATAAAAGTGAGAAATCCTATATTTTTCATTGATCTGATTTTGAGAGTTTTACTTGTGGACAAAATTTTAATGATAAGTTGCCAGCCGTAAGTCTGGCATAGTCAACTGACTTACAATTAAGACTTACGACCGACCACTACCTTTCTCTACTGCGGACAAAGGGTGCAATTTTCAGGAGCACTATCCCACCATAC
Organism: Lewinella sp.; assembly: GCA_020436695.1. Lineage (GTDB taxonomy): Bacteria > Bacteroidota > Bacteroidia > Chitinophagales > Saprospiraceae > Flavilitoribacter. Next base: position 1,632 of record JAGQXH010000423.1, read on the forward strand.
CTTTTCCTTTACAGCCCGTCGCCCAACGGGTATGCCCTGGGCATTTACATTATCCGTATTGAAATTCAACTCGGCTGAAGGATAGGGAAAACGGCTGGCTACTTCGTTGAGGTCAGTCTGGATCACATTCTGAGCCATTTCCAGGATGGGAAAGCCCGTCCGGCGATAATCGTTGTAGGTCTCAAATTGCAGATAATTGGCTATGTACTTCTGTATCATGATCTGACGATAGGCGGCATTATCCTGATCCACCAGGTCCAGATTAGCGGCCATGTAATCATCAATTGCCTGATCCAACTCGGCTGCAGTAACGCCGGCTTTGGTGGCCCCCACAGAGATAGCAGCCGACAGTTTGGCAAACGAAGCCATGACACCTTCCTGATAGGCGGCTTCGGCACCGGTTTTATCTCCCAACAGGAATTTGGCTTCCGCCTCAATGAACTTCTGTTCGGCGAAGGTCAGCCAGTCCAGTGCAGCATCGGCATCGCTGTAATAATTGCCGAGGAAAGATACGTTAGCCGCAGAAGGAGCGCCATTGGGATGCCCTGCGTACACGCCGCCCTGCAGTTGGGCCTGGGCATGAATACGCGGATCACCGCTTCCCAACAGGAGGTCTACATAATGAGCACTAAGCTGGGTGTTGTTATCCCATTTTCCGTCAATAGTGTACTGGAACCAGGGGTTTTCCTGCCCCTCTTCATCCACGTAGGTATAGCCGGCATCATCAGCGTTGCTGGTAAAGGCATCAGACAGCTGATCCAGTGCCAGTTGTGCCTGAGTTCTCGCATCCTTGCCCGGTGCATAGGTCAGATGAAGATAAAAGCGGGCTTTCAACATATGGGCCATCTTGCGCCATTTGCTGATATCGCCTCCGTAGACAAAATCTTCGGCTCCGACAAAGGGTGCCATTTTATCGGTACGATCAAAATTATCAATGGCCTCGTCCAGCAGGGTCTGAATATTCTCGTAAATAGTCTCCTGAGAATCATAGACTGGAAACGGGTAACTTTCCTGTTGCCAAGCCTGACTGTAAGGCGCACTGTTCCACAGATCAGTCACGATGCTCATATTCCAGGCCCAGATAGTGCGGGCAATACCGGCATAGTCATAAGTGCCGTTACGCTCAGACTTTTCTACCAGTACTTTACAGTTTTGCATGACATCCGTGTAGGAAAAAAAGGTCCAGAGGTTGTTTACGGCATTCTCATCAATATCGTAAATGCCGTAATGCGGCAGGGTACCATTGTAGGCCGTCTGCTGCACCCAGGTATTGGTTACTCTTACGGGATAACCACCCAATACCTCATAAGAAAAGTTGGCAATGACTCCACCTAACAACTGCGGTTCGGCCACATCTACCGGATTGTTGGGGTCTTCATTAATATCCAGGAATTCCTGGCAGGAAGTCAGCATTAACATACTGACTATGAACAGATAAGTATAATGACGAAAGTTATTTTTCATAATTTGATTTTTTAAGTCGCAATAGCCCGGGAATCGAAAATCGTCACCAGTACATACTTTCAACTCCCGACCGGGAACACTTTGATTTTTACATATTTAGCCTCATTAGAAGCCCACCTTCAACGCCAAGGCAAAGGTCTTCGTACCCGGCGTAACGCTATGGTAAAAACCCTGTCCGTTGCCGGCACCGTCAAGGCTCCCTTCCGGATCAAAATAGGTGAAATTACTGTGGATGAAGAGGTTACGGGCAATGCCGGTGATCTCCAGGGACCGGATCAGGGTACGATCCAACACCTTTTGCGGAAAGCGATAGCCCAGGCTCAACTCACGCAGTTTCAGGAAACTGCCGTCTTCCACGAATAACTCACTGATATTGCTGTAGAAGTTTTGGTAGTAGCCTTCATCTTTCACCACCGGAATATTGTTCTCGCCGGTGATCTGTCCGTCGTCATCTACGTATACGCCATCCCAAACGACAACTGATCCCCGGTCTTCGGTAACTACGGATGTGCCGTAAAAGGTGGAGTAAAAGAGGTCGAAATTGAGGATATCACCGCCGATACGGGCATCCAGCAGGCCACTAAGAGTAAAGTTCTTGAAGTTGAAGGTAGAGCGGATACTTCCCGTCCAGTCGGGCATCACATTACCGATGGGCCCCAGGGCATCATCCTGAATGGGTAGCCCGTCTTCGCCGATGATCAGTTCGCCCTCCGAGGTGCGGGCAAAACGACTGCCCCAGATCACCCCGTAACCATTGGTTACATCCGCCTGGATCAGCGGTGAGGTAAAGCCGAAAAGCCGGATACTTTCCACGCCTTCCGCCAGTGCATTGACGGTGGTGCGGTTGCGGGCGTAATTCACCTGCAGGTTCCAGTCGAAAGCGCCGGGCCGGGCCGCCCGGATAGGATTAGCCGTCAGGCTCACCTCAACACCCTTGTTCTGGATCTCACCTACGTTGACCACTTTAGCCACATAGCCGGTACTGGGCGCTACCGGTGCGGAGAGTACCTGATCGCGACTGCGACGGTCATACACGGAGGCATCTATTCCCAGGCGACCATTGAAAAAGCGCAGATCAGCACCAAATTCCACTTCCTCGATCAACTCATTAGTCAGGTTTTCGTTGGCCTTTATATTGCTCAATTCATACAACACCTGCCCTTGAGAAGGCACCGAAATGGTCCCCCGCGTGCCATCTCCTACACTTGACTGCGTAAAGGTTTGGATCACTGAGTAGGCCGGAGCCGTATTACCGGCCTGTGCCCAGGAAGCCCGCAACTTGCCGTAGCTCAGCACTGAGCGGATATTGGGTAGCAGCTCGGTGAATTCAAATCCCAGCGAAGCAGAAGGATAGAAAAATGAGTTATGATTCAAGGGCAGGGTCGAAGACCATTCGTTACGGGCCGTAAGGTTTAAGAACAGCATATCCTTAAAACCGACCATGCCGGTGCCGTACACGGCATAAGAGCGGGAGCTGATGTCGTTTTCAAAGGCTTCTACCGAACCGGAGTTGCTAATGTCGTAAAAGCCGGGAATGCTGAGTCCGATACCACGCAGAATATCTCGCTTAAAGGTGTTCTCGTACACATTATTACCAACAGCCACATTAACCTGCCAGGTATCCGAAAAGCGGCGGTCAGCAGACAGAATCAAGTCATTGTTCAGGATACGGTTCGTAATGTCCGTATTGAGCGTACGGCCGTTGGCAAAGCCCCGGGTCCCGATATTCACCTGATCTTCGATCAGTGTATGGTAAGTATCAGCTCCGAACCGTTCGGTCAGTTTCAGCCAGGGTGCCAGTTCTACGGTAAGAGCCTGGTTAAAGATAAAGCGGTCGGTATTGCTGTAATAACCATTGTTCTCGGCCAGCCAGAAAGGATTGTTGAAGGCAGTCGGGTGGTACGAGTAGTAGGTTCCGTCTTCGGTATAATAATTGGTAATGTCGTGGCTGATGGGCCAGAAGTTGAGTGCGAACAGGAAACTGCGCTGTCCATTACCCTCGGACAGGCGTTTGCTATCGCTGTTGACAAAGCTGGCAAAGCCTTCATAGCGTACCTTATCACTAAATGGTACCGATACCTTGGCAGAGAGCGCATTTCGCTTAAAATCATTGGTAGGCACAATGCCTTGTTCCTGCAGATTGGAAAAAGTAAAGGAGTAACCTACTCCATTGTTATTACCGCTCAGACTAACAGAATTCTCCCAGGTTTGCCCGTCACGGTAGAAATCGTCCCGTGGATCGTAGATCTTCGGCTGACCGATGGAGTCCAGCGTAAACTGGTCAACGGCATCCTTGTGCGGCCCCCAACTTGTGGAACCCTGCGTAGCCGTAAATCCATTGGGATTGGTAGCCGGATCGAGACTACGAAAACCTCCGGCTCCCAGTGGCAGACCGTTGCGATAATTTCCGCCGCTACCCTGTAAATACTGATCCTGATAGCCCCTGATAATGGCCGTATTGACACCGAAAGTAGAAGAAATATCCACATTCAATCTGGATTGCTGCCCGAGCCCGTTCTTGGTGGTGATCAGGATCGCACCATTGGCTCCCTGTACACCGTAGAGAGAGGTCGCCGCAGCACCTTTCAGCACCGTTATATCCTCAATGATATTGGGATCAATATCGATCAGTCGGTTGCTGGAGTTACCGTTAAACAGGTTGCTCTCCACCACATTCGGCACGGCATTGGATGCACTGTTATCCAGCGGCACTCCGTCGATCACGAAGAGCGGAGAATTATTGCCGGTGATGGAAGTGATCCCCCGCAGGAGGATACGCGAGGCCGAGCCGGCCTGCCCACCCGAAGAATTCACTTGCAAACCAGCCACTTTCCCGGCCAGTGCATTGACCAGATTGGATTCTCTGGATTTAACGATATCGTCCGAAGCCACTTCCTGCAAACTGTATCCGAGGGTTCGCCGTTCGCGTTCCACACCTATGGCCGTCACCACTACCTCGCCGAGCATAATATTGTCTTCAGCGAGGACAATTTCATATTCGCTGGCCGAAGTCAAAAGTACCTGCTTGGAGGTGTAGCCGGTATAGGATATTTCCAGTTTTTCAGCTCCCTGGGGAATACTGAGGTTGAATTTCCCCTCAAAATCGGTTACTGTGCCGGAAGTTGTTCCTACCACTAAAACATTCGCACCGATCAGGGGTACGTTCTCTTCGTCCGTTATCGTCCCGCTGATCAGGCGTTGTTGTGCCGCCAGGCTGGTACAGCATAGGAAGAAAACAAAGAAAAAGTGTAAGTTCCTTTTCATATGACATTGATAATTAAGATGTAAAAAAAAGCATACGAGGAACCAGTGAGTTTGCTTTGCGTTCTTTCATCTTAATCCAGTCACCCTATTGCACCGTACAAAACAGGCGAATGGGCAGAAAGGAAATCACCAATCTGAAGTAATGAGTATTGTGAGAATTTGAAAAAGGAGAGTGATTATCTAAACTAATCCAAGGTGAGAAATACTAAATACCGATCGTTTGTCAGAAGAATAATTAGACTTTGGGAAGTTTAAATATTTGGCATAACCAAAAAATATAACGTCTCAATGTCGTTACCTCTGAAATAACCTTAATTTTAAAATATATACAATTCGAGAACGATATTAAGCGGAAATTCGCTGTCAGCAGGTGGGAATTAAATATAAAATCTGTAAGGTAGCTTACATTTTCAGGATTGGTACCAGTAACCTGATCCTCGATCCGGGGTAAACCAAGTACCCAAGGCCGAGGACCAGGTACCCAATAATTATTTATCCTGCTTCGCAAAAACTTTTTGCAGCAACTCAGTAGTACGGGCCGCCGGATTCTCCCGGATATCAGCCTCTTTTTTCTCGATCATGCTGAACAGGCCGGTCAACGCCTTCTGGGTTACATAATCGTCCAGCTCCGGATTGGTCTTTTTTACAAAAGGGATCTTATTGTAAGCCGTCACGGCATTGCGCCAGAACTCACGGGCATTTACCTTATCCAGCGATTCGATGATCACCGGGCGGAATTCGTTGTACAGCGGGTCGTAAGTGGTGCGTTCCAGATAGCGCGTAGCCGCATCTTTTTCGCCCATCAGCAGGTTCATGGCATCGCGAATGGTCATTTGCTTAATGGCATTGATGAAGATCGGTTTGGCCTTCGTAGCAGCGTCTTCGGCAGCCCGATTCATCTTTTCCATCAGGTCTTCTTCCACATTATTGAATCCCGGGACGTTCTTCAGCTTGGCCGTCACCTGTTGTACTTCTTCCGGCAACAGGATCTTATACATACTTTTGTAGTAACCATCCTCAGCCGATAAAAAGTCGACAGCCTCACCGACACCAGCATTCAGTGCTTCCTTCAGTCCCATTCCCACATCCCCTTCCGAGTCTCCGGTAACGGC
>JAGQXH010000424.1 GCA_020436695.1 Lewinella sp.
ATCAGTTTGCCGATAAGATCATATTCCTGTGCATCAACGATCTCTACCTGAGCAAAATCACCTATACGCACGTAATGTTCACCAGCCGGCACCAGTACTTCATTATCCACTTCGGGCGAGTCTCCCTCGGTGCGGCCGACGAAATAGCCGCCTTCCTTGCGATCAAAGAGCACTTTAAACGTTTTGCCGATCATTGCCTGGTTCTTCTCAAAAGAGATCTCTTGCTGGATCTCCATCAGGCGGTTGGCGCGTTCAGCCTTGACTTCTGCCGGAACGTCATCTTCCAGGTCATAAGCCCGTGTATCTTCCTCGTGAGAATATTGAAATACGCCGAGACGGTCAAAGCGATGCATACGTACAAACTCACAGAGATCTTCAAATTCTTCTTCCGTTTCTCCGGGAAAACCTACCAGCATAGTCGTGCGCAGGGTTAGATCAGGCACTTTCTCTCTGGCTATCCGGATCAGTTCTTCCGTTTCGGCACGGGTGATCTGCCTGCGCATGCGTTCCAGTACTCCATCGTTAGCGTGTTGCAATGGAATATCCAGATAGTTGCAGATCTCTTTGCGTTCGGCCATTACATCGAAGATCTCCACTGGGAATTTACTGGGATAGGCATAGTGCAGCCGGATCCACTCGATACCTTCTACATCAGCCAGTGCGTGCAGCAGGCGAGGCAGTTCCCGTTGTTTGTACAGGTCCAAACCGTAATAGGTCAGTTCCTGAGCAATGAGCATCAATTCTTTCACCCCGCGCCGTGCCAGATTACGGGCTTCCTGTACCAATTCCTCGATCGGACGGGAAATGTGTTTGCCCCGCATCAGAGGAATGGCACAGAATGAACAGGTCCGGTTACAGCCCTCTGATATTTTCAAGAAGGCATAGTGCGGCGGTGTGGTGATACTTCGCTCCCCGATCAGTTCGTGCTGATAATCCGCATCGAGACGCGACAACAGAGCAGGTAGTTCCAAAGTGCCGAAATAGGCATCCACTTCCGGGATCTCCGCTTCCAGGTCGTCTTTATAGCGCTGGCTCAGACAGCCGGTTACATACAGTTTATCGATACCACCCTGTTTCTTTACATCGGCATATTCCAAAATAGTATTAACGGATTCTTCCTTGGCCAGATCGATAAACCCGCAGGTATTGACAATGACGATATTGGCCTTCTCATTACTATCGTGGCGCACCTCATAGTCGTTGGCCTGCAATTGGGTGATCAGGTTCTCCGAATCGACCAGATTCTTGGAACACCCCAGGGTGATTACGTTTACTTTATCTTTGCGTAAGGTCTTTGTTTTCATTAATGGTATTGCGTAGTTGGTACTCATTTCTCCCCCCTCTTTCCTCACCTCTCATTCCTCATTCCTAAAAGGAGTGCAAAGATACTTAAATTAACAATCCCGGATACTCCGGGTATAAATATGACGTTTGAATGATGTAAACGTCCAAAAATCCCAACTTCCAAAGATCCATTGATCCCTTATAATAAATCGTTATGAAAATTTTTCCCTTTCTCACCTTGTTATTGGTTCTGTCAGTCAGCGCACAGGCACAGTTTGGCTTTAACGGCAAATACCTCTTTGCCGGCGACAATTGGCAGTTGACGCCTTCAACCGGCGGCCAGGAGGAAACATCCGATCTGTTCGACAAAGGCTGGTCGGCCGGAGTTGACTACTGGTTCCGATTGCGCAACAAGCGGATCGAATTCCTGCCTGAACTGAATTATACTCAACTCAACAACTCTCTGGCGGCATACGCTAACAACGAAGCCAAGATCTATAGTTTCTTCTTTAATACGAATATTTACTTCCTGGACCTTCCCGGTGATTGTGACTGCCCCACCTGGTCGAAAGAGGGTCCGACTTTAAAGAAAGGACTGTTCCTGCAGCTGTCTCCCGGGATATCCTATTGGGACATGACGCTGGGTGCTGCAACAGAAGACGTCAACCTGTTCGCCGACCGACATCTGGCTTTCAGCATGGGCGCCGGCTTAGGTTTTGACTTGGGATTGAGTGATCTGATCACCTTCACGCCCATGGTGAATGTGCGGTATTTCCAGAAGATCACCCTGGACCATTTTGACACGATCAATGCACAGGCTGGCGAATTTGTGAGTAATGCGGAGGCTAGTCCGCTTTTCCTCAGTGCGGGGGTACGGTTGGGGATACGGTTGGATCATTGAACGAGCCGGTCAAAACCAACATAAATCAACTGATTTCCAATAATTAACACTAAAAAATCCTATTGATTTTGGCAGTCGTTGGAAAAAAGATTTGAATATGATCGGTCTACTGCACTTATCTCCATCGCAGCAACTTTTTGTTGAATGCCATATTTACATTTATAATACTTAATCTCTAATTATCTGCGTCTATTACTCATATTTTTCCTTTCTTAGCACCTGCAATAAAAAAATCCCTTTTATCTATAAGCTTTTATGGGTATGCCACAATTTTGTGCGCCTTTGTATTTACTGGTTTAGCCATACTGAATGGAACTGATCCGGGAGCAAAAGTGTGTCTGAAAACCAGATCCGCTAAGCGGAACATAGTGTCCCACCCTCATCAATTCATAAATAAAAATTAATGAATAACAATAATCTGAAAGAGACCCTGAAAAACTGGCCTTTGATCGTCCAGAAGTATCAACAGGCTGATCCCAAGAAGGCAGTGATTCAGTTGGTTAATTCCTTTTTGCCTTTTTTAGGCCTGGTGGTACTCATGTATTTTAGCCTCAACTGGTCGTATCTGTTCACCCTCATTCTGGCAGGTATTGCTGCTTTTTTCCTGGTCCGTATCTTTATCATACAACACGATTGCGGGCACCAGTCTTTTTTAAAATCCAGAAAATGGAATGACAGCATTGGTTTCATTTCCAGTCTTTTTAGTACGGTTCCGTACCGGTACTGGAGTCGGACGCATAATGCTCATCATGCCCACAATGGACAAATAGAACACAGAGGGCTGGGCGACACCTATTTTTTGACAAAAGATGAATACCACAATGAGTCAAAATGGGGGCAAATCCGTTACCGCATTTACCGCAGCCCGCTGGTGCAATTCGTTATTGCCCCTATCGTGTACTTTTCCATTACACTGCGTTATCCGTTTACTCGGCTGAAAGGATGGACCAGGATTCGCTGGTCGTTCTTTATAAATAATTTATTGGTATTGACCACCTATGCCGCCTTGGCCTTAGTCGTCGGATGGCAAAAGCTGCTGTTAGTCCATCTTCCCATCTTATTTATTTTCAGCCTTATCGCTTTTTGGTTCTTTTACATTCAACATCAGCACGAGGATAATTATAAGGAATGGCAAAACAACTGGGATCACCTGTTGGCCTCCATTAAAGGTAGCACGTACTATAAGCTTCCACGGTTTTTTCGATGGCTGTCAGGAAATATCGGCTTGCATCATATTCATCATTTAAGCTCGCGAATACCTAATTATCATTTACAGGCCTGCGCCGATGAGCATCCCATTCTGAATAAACATGCCCGTATTCTTACTTTCCGCAAAAGCTTAAAATGTATTCATCATAAACTTTGGGATGAAGAGAGTCAGCGGATGATCTCTTTCAGGGAGTATAATAGAAATATTAGTTCTATCGAGAAACCTTGATTTTCCTGCTAACAAAATGCCCCATTCCCGATTGGACAGAAAGAAGCGATTTAAACTTTTGTGGTGCCGGCGAGCGCCAGCCCTTGTAAGCTCTGGCTATGAGGCTTTCCGAACGCGTACCTGGAAGGTATGGGCGAGGGAAACGCAGAAGCCAGGTCTTACAAAGGCTTGGTGCGCAGACCATTTTTGCAATATGCTACTTTCACCCTTCCGAAACATCAAACGAAGAGACCCGTTCTTACGTCCTTCTTACTGACCTGATCTCCCTGGTCATCTGTTTCTATATCCCATCTTTTAACATATAATAATCAGTAGCAACATGGAATTGCCAGCCATTCCTCCGTTCAAGACCAAGGTCGTTGAACCTGTATACTTTCGCACCAAAGCCGAACGCAGGCAAAAGATCGAAGAAGTTCACTACAACCTGTTTAACATCCACAGCGACTGGGTCATCGTTGACCTGATGACCGACTCCGGCACCGGCGCCATGAGTGAGCAACAGTGGTCGGAGATCATGCTGGGCGATGAGAGCTATGCCGGTTCGGAATCCTATTTCAAACTCATCCGGGCCGTAAAGGATATTCTGGGTTTCGAATACGTGGCTCCTACCCATCAGGGGCGCGCCGCCGAGAACATCCTCTTTTCTGCCACCGTAAAGGAAGGGGATGTAGTACCGGGCAATGCTCATTTCGATACCACCAAAGGCCACATTGAATTCCGCAAGGCACACGCTATCGACTGTACCATCAAGGAAGCTTATGACACATCGCTCCGGCATCCCTTCAAGGGAAACCTCGATCTGGACAAACTGGAAGCAGTTATCCGGAAATACGGCCGGGAGCGCATTCCCTTCGTCAATATCACGGTGACCTGCAATACGGTAGGCGGCCAGCCGGTCTCCCTGCAAAACATCAAGGATACCTGCGCACTGGCCCAACGCTACGGCATTCCCGTTTTTATGGATATCGCCCGCTACGCGGAGAACGCCTACTTTATCAAGAGCCGGGAAACAGACTACGCCGACTGGAGTATCCGTGATATCATCCGGGAAATGTTCCGTGAGGTAAAGGTGGTTTGGATGAGTTCAAAAAAAGACGGACTCGTCAATATCGGCGGTTTTATCGCACTGAATGATCACGACTTGTACGAACAGCTGGGACAGTTTACTATCGTCTATGAAGGCTTTCTCACTTACGGCGGCATGAGCGGCCGGGCCATGGGTGCGCTGGCGGTAGGCCTGTACGAAGGCATCGATTTCCACTATCTGGAGGATCGGATCAATCAGGTAAAATATCTTGGTGATCAACTGGTTAGCCACGGCATCCCCATTCAGGAGCCGGTGGGTGGTCATGCGCTCTATATTGATGCACGGAAAATGCTACCCCAGATCTCGCAAACACAATATCCGGCACAACTGCTGGCCGTGGAGGCCTACATTGAGGGCGGTGTGCGGGGCGTCGAGATCGGCACACTGCTGGCTGACCGAGACCCCGATACGGGGCTCGACCGGCTCGCGGAAATGGAATTACTCCGACTGGCCCTCCCTCGCAGGGTTTATTCTCAGGCACATATGGATTACGTAGCGGCCACTATGGCCAATGTGGCGGAGCGGTGTAACGAGTTGAAGGCTGGATTTAAGATTACCAGGCAGGCTAAGATCTTGCGGCATTTCACGGTGGAGTTGGAGCGGGTGTAGTTTTTTTTCACTCCACCAACAAACTCTCCCCCACTTTCCGGCTGATCATCAAGGGAGTTTTATCGTCACAACTGATCAGTAAACTATGATCGAAGGGTTCAATTTTGAGGATCTCGATCGAAGTACCCAACTGGATCTGATTCCGGTTGAGATAGTGTAGCAGGTTGGCCGAACTTGCGCCTAAAGCACACAGGCGTACTTTCCCGCCCACCGGGACATCAACCAGTGTCTGGTATTGCTGTTCCGGGATGTTGCCCTGCTTATCCGGTATCGGCGATCCGTGCGGATCGCTGGCCGGATAATTCAGCATTTCGTCCATTCTGGTGAATAATTTCTCGGAATGGATATGCTCTATCTGTTCAGCGATCTCATGTACTTCCTCCCAGCCGAATCCCATTACTTCGTGCAGGAACATCTCCGTCAGCCGGTGTTTTCTAATAATCAGAGCGGCCATTTTCCGGCCCGCCTCCGTAAGCTCCACCGGCTGGTATTTCCGATAGATCACCCAACCGTGCTCTTCCAGATTCTTGATCATATTATTAGCCGTGGGCTTGCTTACGGCCAGCTTATTGCTCAGGTCGGTCATACTGATGCGGCTGTTTTCCCGATCCAAAAAATAAAGGGCTTTCAGATAGTCTTCTTTGGCTGTTGTTGGCATATAAATCCATCAAGTTTAGAACAAAAGTAAAAAAAGTCCTGTTATTATTTGTTAGATTAGACTAACTTTTTACTTTTGTATAATCAAAAACAAAAGTCGGCATTTTAATTTATGACGCAGATACTACATTCACATCCAGGTTTAGCCCTACTGATCGGTCTACTGATCACGGCATCATTGTTTTGGGTGTTCTGGCCCCGCAAAGGATTATTGGCTTACATCTACCGCGTTCGATTGAATTCACAGCGCGTACAACTGGAAGATGCCCTTAAGTTTTTATTCGACTGCGAGTATAAAAGCAAAGCCTGTGATCTGAACAGCATTGCCGGTAATCTGGGCATTTCTACCGATCAGATAGCCCGCCTGCTTGATCGCCTACGCGCCATGGGACTGGTGCAGATGGAAGAAGATCAGACCTTCAGGCTGACCGATAGCGGTCGTTCCTACGCATTACGGGTGATCCGCGTGCACCGCATCTGGGAACGTTACCTTGCCGATGAGACGAGTATCCGGGAGAAGGAATGGCACGCAGAGGCTGACCTGCACGAACATTATCTGACGCTGGAGGACGCCGATAAACTGGCCGCTCAGTTAGGTAATCCGGTTTTTGATCCGCACGGAGATCCCATTCCTTCTCCCGATGGCGAAATGCCTGAACATCGCGGACAAACCTTAAATACGCTAAAAGAAGGTCAGCTGGCAATGATCGTTCATCTGGAAGACGAGCCTCATTCCGTTTACGAACAATTGATCGCGCTCGGGCTTTATCCAGGCATGCAGGTGTACGTTTTTGACGTAACCGAAAGCAGGATCACGTTTGCGGCCGACGGCAGGGAATGTGTACTGACGCCGCTTTTTGCTTCCAGCATTACCGTAGAACTACAACCCGAAGATGAACCGAAAACGACGGAGCACACGCTTTTATCTTCTCTGAAACTTGGAGAGACCGGAGAAGTGATCGGTATCGCACGCAGTTGCCGGGGCGTACAGCGCCGTCGCCTGATGGACCTGGGAGTAGTGCCCGGCACCCTGATCACCGCCGGTATCAGAAGTGCTTCCGGTGATCCGGTCGGATACCGGATATTGGGCGCTACCGTGGCGCTGCGCAAAGATCAGGCGGATCAGATCTTCATCAGTAACCCAAAAGTACAGGCAAATGAATCCAGGTAATAATTGTGAGAATTGTCCGGTGCACCACCGGGAAAACCTGATCCGGCTGGGGATTGCCATGGATCGGGTAGATTATGTCATCGCTCTGGCGGGCAATCCAAACACCGGAAAAAGCACCGTTTTCAACAATCTGACAGGACTGAGACAACATACCGGCAACTGGCCGGGCAAGACCGTCTCCCGCGCCGAAGGCGGCTATTCCTACGCGGATAAACGCTATAAAGTGGTGGATCTTCCCGGCACTTACTCTCTATTGTCAACCAGTACCGATGAAGAGGTGGCCAGAAATTTCATTCTATTCGGTCGTCCTGA
>JAGQXH010000425.1 GCA_020436695.1 Lewinella sp.
TTGCATTTCCGGGGAAAAGCTGTTGTCGTAATTGGAGGTCGGCCCCCCGTGATTTTCCACCAGCAGCGGATATTTTTTCTTAGCATCAAAATCCGGCGGCAGCACCAGCCAACCCTGAATATCTAATCCGCCCACCGTGGATTTATACCAGATCTCTTCCACGCTGCCCAACTGACGATGTTCCAGCAGATCGTCATTGAGCCGGGTCAGGAACTTAGGCCATTCCCGCTTTTTGATCACGGCCAGGTCGGCCGGTCGATAGGGGGTGCTGGCGGTATAGGCGATGATGCCGTTGTCAGATACTGAATAATCTCCACTGGAATACGGACGGGCGACCGATGTGCCGCTCACCTGATCAACGATCACCGACGTATTGCCGGAAAGGTCAGTGTAGCCGATCTTACTATTGCCTTTGTCCGTAAACATAAAATAAAGCCCCTGTCCCCCGGCGTCCCAGTTCAGATTGGAAATGTTGCGATCCAGTCCGAGCTTAATGGTTCGCTTATTACTTCCGTCCGCATTCATGAGGTTCAGTTCATTGATCTGATAGGTCTGCACCTTATCTTCATATCCCAGATAGGCGATCGTTTTGCCATCCGGAGAAAGCGCCGGATCACTATCGGGCCCCTGCCGGTCAGTCAGGGCAGTGGCGGCACCATCTGACAGGTTGATGCGGTAGATCTCGGAGTTGCGAAAATCGTACTCCCAGTCTTCATTCAGATTGGCGCTCAACAACAGATACCGGCTATCTTTTGACCAGATCGGAGTCCCCCGGTAGTTGCGGTCACCGTGAGTAACCTGCCGGGCTGATCCTCCATCCGAAGGTATGACGAATAAGTGCTGAAAACCGGGCGTCATGTATCCCGACCCGTCTGCTTCGTGCTTCAGCCGGGTAGTTAAGCGGGGCGGATCGGCCCACTGGGCACCCTTGGGTTTTTTCGGTGCTTTTACCAGGGAAAGCTCCGAGCCTTCCACAAACATGGAAAAGGCGATCCATTGCCCGTCGGGGGACCAGCTCAGACCGCCTGGAGATCCGCTCAACTGGGATATGCGGGCGCTTTTACCGCTGTCCAGCCAGTAAATAAAGAGTTCGGAGCCCTCCGTAGTAGAAGCTGTAAAAGCAATGCGGTTTCCGTCGGGCGACCATTGTGCATTACTTTCGTTGACGTCCAGATTGCTCAGTTTTTCGTGCTCGCTACCGTCTGACTTGATCAGCCAGAGCTGTCCCTGCCGCCGGTCTTTCATGATGTCCATACCCCGGCGTTGGTAGACGATCCACTCCCCATTGGGAGAGACCATGGGTTGATCTACCCATTCCAGTTCGAAGACGTCCATGCCGGAAAAGACAGGTTTTTGCTGTGAATAAACGGCAATGAAATTTATGAGCAGGAAAAAGAGCATTAAACAAGTTCTGGACAACATGAGCTGCTGATTTTAAGTTGTAGGGGGAAAGATAGGAATTAATCGGCTAGGGTTAAAAAGGGAAGGTCCAACTTGTGGATCGAATTTAAAAAAGCAATTTTTTTTCGATCTTAGAGTGAAAAGATCAGCTGGCCCAAACCGGTCAATATTTTTCAAAAACTGCTCATCTGGCAATTTGATTTGTTTTTTCTTCCGGCAGGACATATAAAATCGATGCCTGTCATTTTGCAATACTCACCCGTCGGAAAACCGTGATCCCAGTCAATAAGATACGTGATAAAAATCATGTTGCTCCCTCTCAATTGGACCTACTTTTGTTTTTGCAAACAGGCAATAAACGGATCAATG
Source organism: Lewinella sp. (assembly GCA_020436695.1). Lineage (GTDB taxonomy): Bacteria > Bacteroidota > Bacteroidia > Chitinophagales > Saprospiraceae > Flavilitoribacter. The sequence continues at coordinate 1,771 of JAGQXH010000425.1, forward strand.
AACCTGCTGTATAACAATATTTTTCTGCAACACGATACGGGCATGCACCCGGAAAATGTGAAACGTCTGGAGACTTTTTCCGGCTTGCACCCCACTGAAGTAATGGATGGGACACCGTATCTGGAGTTGGTACACGAGCCGGAGTACATCCGGCGGGTGAAGGACGCCTGTGCCGGTGGGCAGTGGCTGGATCGGGACACCCGGGTATCCGAAGGTAGTTTTGCTGCTGCCGTTGCTGCGGTGGGACTTACCATCACCGCCAGCCGGCAGGGAGACTTTGCGTTGGTACGCCCCCCGGGGCATCACGCTTATCCGGATCACTCCAGCGGGTTTTGCCTGTTCAACAATGTTGCCATCGCCGCGCAACAACTCGTAACGGAGGGCAAGCGCGTTTTGTTATTTGATTTTGATGGCCATCTTGGAGATGGCACCGCTCACATTTTTTATGAAACTGATCAGGTGTTGTATTGGTCGATACACCAATACCCCGCGTTTCCGGGTCATGGTTTTGTAGATGAGATCGGAGCAGGTAAGGGCAAGGGCTTTACGATTAACGTGCCCTTACCTCCCGGAAGCGGTGACGATATTTTTATGGATGCGGTGGATAGTTTCCTGCCCATTGCCGAGCAATTCCGGCCGGATGTAGTAGCGATCTCCGCCGGTTTCGACGCTCATATCTTCGACCTGTTGCTGGAACTTCGGGTAACCGCCGGCAGCTTTTATCAGATCGGGGAAAAGATCCGCGAGCGCTTCAAAAATGTATTTGCCACGCTGGAAGGCGGCTATAACGTAGAAATGCTGCCGCACTGTGTGCACAATTTCGTAGCGGGTATCAATGATGAAGAAATTGCTTATACCGAAGAGGCGACGAGTTCTCCCCGGCACGTTTGGGAAGAATACGAAGCCCGGTTACATGCATTGATCTCATATCTTCAACCATACTGGAAATTTTAACGTTATGTCACACCGATTAGAAAAGATATTCCAACCAAAAGCCATTGCTGCCATTGGCGCCTCGGATAAGGAGGGCAGCGTAGGTAATGCGCTGATTAAAAATCTCCTGCAAGGTACCTATGAAGGTGAAATCTATCCCGTGAACCCCGGACACGATACGATCCAGGGATTAAAAAGCTACTCATCAGTAGGGGAAATTCCCGCTCAGATCGATCTGGCGGTGATTGCCACTCCGGCTAAGATCGTTCCACGTCTGGTAGAGGAGTGTGGACGGGCCGGTGTAGGTGGTCTGGTCATTCTCTCTGCCGGATTTGCCGAAGCCGGCGAGGAGGGCAAGGCCATGTACGATGATATCCTCAAAAAGGCTCACAAATACAATATGCGGGTTATTGGCCCGAACTGTCTGGGATTCATCAGTCCAACCATCGGATTGAACGCCAGTTTCGCCGCTGATATGGCCCTTCCCGGCAAGATCGCTTTCATCTCCCAGAGTGGAGCGCTTTGTACCGGTATTCTCGACTGGTCTTTGGATCAGAATGTGGGTTTCAGCCACTTCGTTTCCATTGGTTCGATGGTGGACGTGGGTTTTGCTGACCTGATCGATTATTTCGGTACAGACCCCAACACTTCCAGCATCCTGATCTATATGGAGAGCCTCAAAGACGCCCGTCGTTTTATGAGTGCTGCCCGGGCATTTGCCCGCAACAAACCCATTATTTTGTTGAAATCAGGAAAAAGTGAGGCCGGGGCAAAAGCATCTATGTCACATACCGGTTCGCTGGCGGGTAATGACCTGGCCTTCCAGGCCGCTTTCCGGCGGGCGGGCATTGTTCAGGTGGAGACCATCCGGCAGTTATTCCATATGGCGCAGGCATTATCGATGCAGCCGCTGCCGAAAGGTAACCGACTGGCTATCGTTACCAATGCCGGCGGCCCCGGGGTATTGGCTACGGACTACCTCATGGAACATGATGGGCGATTGGCTGAGCTGGCTCCGGCTACCATGGAGCGACTCAATGCCGTATTGCCCGCCCACTGGAGTCACAACAACCCGGTCGATGTACTGGGAGATGCCGGCGCCGAAAAATATCAGGCCGCGATCCAGGCCTGTGAAAAAGATCCCAGTGTGGATGGTATACTGGTGATCCTGACGCCGCAGGAAGTCACCGATCCGGTAAGCATTGCCAAAGGGCTGGCTACGATGAAACACCGTAAACCGATCTTCGCCTGCTGGATGGGTGAAAAGGAAGTGAGGGAAGGCAGGGAGATCCTGGAAGTAGGCAAGATCCCACATTATCGCTTCCCGGAGAGTGCTGTGGCCGTTTTCCTGAAAATGTACCGCTACTCCCGTAACCTGGATCTCATTTACGAAACGCCGCCGGACATCCCGGCCAGTTTGAACTTTGATCCGGAATCGGCGCGTAAACTCGTCCGGAATATTCTGGATTCCGGACGCGAACAACTGACGGAACTGGAAGCCAAAGAGCTCTTGAGCTATTACAATATCGAAACGCCTCCGGGCAAAGTACTGCAAACGGCAGCAACTGCTGCGGATTATGCGGCAGAGGTTGGTTTCCCGGTAGTTATGAAGATCGCCTCTCCGGACATTGGTCATAAAACGGAAGTGGGTGGGGTAATGCTGCACCTCAACTCCAAAGAATCTGTACGGGATGCATTTGAAAAGATCATGACCAATTCCCAAAAACACTGCCCGGATGCCCGGATAGAAGGCATTCGCGTCGAAAAAATGGTCGATAAGCGATACGAGTTGCTGGTGGGGGGTAAAAAAGATCCTATCCTCGGTCCCATGGTCGTTTTCGGTACCGGTGGCGTGTTGGTGGAATTGTACAAGGATACGAGCATGGGCGTGCCCCCGCTGAATATGGCCTTAGCGCAACGGATCATCGAGAATACCAAGGTACATAAGTTGCTGCAGGGCTATCGCGGTATGCCGGCCGTTGATATGGAAGCCGTACAGTTCCTCCTGGTCAAGTTTGGCTATATGTTGATGGACCTGCCTGAGATCAGCGAGATCGATATCAACCCGTATGCGATCGATGAAACCGGAGGAATGGCCCTGGATGCACATGTTGTACTGGACAAGGCTGTAGTTCGGAATGAGGCCAATGCCTTTGAACATCTGATCATTTCACCGTATCCCACGCATTACGAACGACAGTTTCGGATGAAGGACGGCCGGGTGGCTCATTTGCGTGCGATCCGTCCGGAGGATGAACCGGTGGAAAGAGCAATGTTTGATGTCGTTTCCGAGCAGTCATTGTATTACCGTTTCTTCAGCTATACCTTTGATGTGAGCCACCAGTCGCTCGTTCGTTATACTCAGATCGACTACGACCGGGAGATGGCCATCATCGCCCTGGTGGAAGAAGATGGCCAACAAAAAATGGCGGGTGTAGTCCGTATCATCAGTGATGCCTGGAACGAAACCGCAGAATACGCCATCCTGGTAGCCGATCCCTGGCAGCATCAGGGACTGGGTAGCGCACTGACCGACTACATTCTGGAGATCAGTCGGGAACGGGGTATTAAAAAGCTCTTTGCCGAAGTACTGAATGTGAACGACGTGATGAGCCATATGCTCAAAAAACGGGGCTTTGAAGTCAGCAAACGCCATCCGGGTGGTATGCACCTGGAGTTGGATCTGCAAAAGAAATTAGTGGAGGCCTGATCCTGAATATTGGGAATAACATGCCCTATCCCGAATTTTCATAGGACTTGGCAAGCAGCTAAGGGAAATTTTAAGCCTGATAATCCGTCTGTTGCCGGTTGCCGGTTAGTCAGTTGATTAACCGGTAACTGGTAACAATTCTTGTGTAATAGAACATTGGTTTTCAAATCCTCATTTCTTACACTTACTTTCCAAACAAGTCTACCCAATCCGCTTCCGCCGCAATATAGCCGAAAGAATTCCAACTGTCTTTCGCCAGCAATTGCTCCAATAGCTCTTTGGCTTTTCCGGTGTCGCCATTGTACAGATACCAGTTGGCCAGGCCGTAATGGACAGCGTCATTGGCTGCAATTGCCAGATCGGCATTAAGTAATTCACTTTCACTGATCGCTCCCTGATAAAAGCGACAAAGTTTCCAATAAGACTCGTTTTCGACGATGTTCATATCGGCATGAATACCTTCCAGACTGGCTGCTGCTGCGGTTTTACTTCCTATTCGCCGAAAGATCATGTAGATCCAGTGCGTACTGGAAACGATATTGTCATCATTCAATTCCAGCAACCGGCAGTTGGTGAAGCAGGCCAGGGCTTTCGCCCAGTCGTGCTTCAGATAGTAAGCCAGCCCAAGATGGTACCAGATATTACTATGTAGGGTAGTTAATGGAATGTTCTGTGCATTGGGCATACCGTCGGGTTCGATCTCATCTTCGGTACCTTCGATCAATTGAACGGCCTGTACCAGATTGGCGATCGCCTTGTCAAATTCCCGGATCGTAATATGGCGATGACCCCGGTGGCGGTAAAGGCGGGCATCGTCTGGGAAACGTTCTATACCTCGACTGTAAATAGCTATGGCATCCCGATAATAGCCAGGGTAGGCAGTGCGGCGGGCGTACCAGATCAGGTTGTCTACATTGGTACTGTCTGCTTCGTATGTTGCTTTGGCGTTTGCCAGATCGGCGAGTAGCTTTTCTGATGGAGGCGGTGAATAGAGGGTTTGCCCGGTAAGTGAGGTCGCTTCCGGAGAGGAGTCTGTATGTTTACAACCCCAAAGAAAAAGTACGGCAAACAGCAGAGGGAAAAGGCTTTTAGGCATATTTTTAGGCATTGAGGATCAATAGGAAGTGTTTTCACGCGGGAAAAATAAGTATTAAATTGAATTTTTCAGATACGCTCCAACTTCATCATTAAACCGGATAATATCGATGTCGGATACTTTATCGCTCAAGGTTGAACTGCATAAACATTGTCATCAGTATATAGGTGATAAAATGGCGATTATCGAGTCCGCCCTGGCTTCCATCACCGAGTCCCGCGATAACGAAACCAAAAGCAGTGTAGGAGATAAGTACGAGACCGGCCGGGCCATGATGCAACTGGAGGAAGAAAAATACCGGGCGCAACTGGCTAATGCTTTACAGTCCCGAAACACCTTGGACCGGATCGATCCGACCCGGCTCCGGACGGTAGCGGAAGCCGGTAGCCTGGTGGAAACCGACCGGGGCTGGTACTACCTGGCTATAGCCATTGGTAAGGTACAGCTGAGCGAACAGACATTCTTCGTAATCTCAACGGATGCGCCCATCGGCCGCCTGCTTTTGCAGAAAAAAGTGGGTGATCAGGTCGCTTTTCAGGGCAAACAACTGTTAATTTTAAATATTTCATAATTCAGCTCATCAGGTTTGCCATTCCGTTGACATTTTCTTAAAAAATCAGATTTATTACAAATTTTATCGAAGATTCTGCCTTAACTTACCGCGTCTCCTTAAAAATGTTCAGTCTCCACTTTTCTATAAAGTCAGAAAAGCGTTAGACATGAACAGCATCCCGCCTCAGAAAACAAAAGATCAATAATTTTCTCGTGATCGAACTAACCGATAAAATAATGATAAACAGCCTTGTTTGCCATTTACCGTTAGTCATTCACCGTCAACCTTTAACCGTCTAAACTAGTATGATGAAACCTTCACCGACGCCATTTGTATGGTCATTGCTTTTCCTTTTAGGCCTGGCCTTTCTGCCGTTAAGC
>JAGQXH010000426.1 GCA_020436695.1 Lewinella sp.
GTAATTGCCATTGACAACCTCTCGGTAACCCTGCGTATGGGCAACACTAAAACCATAGTACCGCTCAGCAAACTGACCACAGAATCACTCTCCATCCACGAAGAGTAAAACAAGCCGGTAAGTGTACCTGCCTAAACGGCTTAAGTGCGGGCAGGCACAACAATCAAAGATCCTTCGAATTGCTATTGATATCTGCTTGGATGACTTCATCCTTATGGATGGCCATTCAACATATTCACTTTTCACACTCAACAAATTGATGATGATGTACAGAACATTTTTGGCTTTCGTCCTGCTGTTTGGTTTGGGATTCACCCTCAATGCTCAGACCGAAGAAGAACTGAAAGAACTTAAGTCACAGAAAGAGGCACAAATGGGCGAGCTGCAATCGCAGGTAAATGCCCTGAAGGGAGAAATAGCCGGCATTGACAAGCAATTATTGGTCTTTCCAAGATGGGAAACCGGCGCCTTCGGTCTGATTGGTATGAATTTGAATGGCTTTAACGACTGGCTGGCCAGAGATAAGTCTAATCTGTCTTCTACTTCCATCAGTTTCAGTGCCAATGCCTTTGCCAATCACTTTAGTGAAAAAACCTTCTGGCGGAACAGTGGCAACCTGAACATCGGTTTTGCCAAACTTAAGGAGAAAGATCGCGACGGCAATGTGGTAGAAGAGATCGAGCAGAAGTCACCGGATGTGATCAACTTCACTTCCCTTTTTGGTTATAAACTATCTCCCAAGTTGGCGCTGTCTGTTTTGGGTGAATACCGGAGTACCTTCCTGGAAAACTTCAATAATCCAGGCTATCTCGACATCGGTACCGGAGCAACCTGGACGCCCGTTAACGATCTGGTGGTGGTCATCCATCCTTTGAACTACAACATCGTATTTGCCGAAGCGGGCAGTATGTATGAATCTTCACTGGGTGCGAAGATCGTGGCAGACTATACCAAGCAGATCGCTTCCGGCGTCAACTGGAAATCCAATCTGTCTCTCTTTATGAGCTACAAAAACGGTGATTATTCCAACTGGACCTGGGTGAATGGCGTAGCTTTCCAGGTACTGAAAAAGCTGGGTGTCGGTTTTGAGCTGGGCCTGAGAGGCAACAAACAGGAAGCCTTGGCTAAAGAGTTGACGGACAATCCACTGCAGACTTATTATATTCTGGGATTGACCTATAGCTTGTAATAGTATGGATGGCATAGATGATGTAGGATGACATGGACTACCCTCCTTGCCATCTATGCTACCTATGCCATCCATGCCTTTAAACTGCCCGGGGATTCTCACCTTCTCCCTCCATATTTTGCGTATCTTGGCCTTTGAAAACCAAGAGAAGCATGTCAGAAAAAAAATTGTTCCTGCTGGATGGGCACGCACTGGTTTATCGTGCCCATTTTGCATTTATTACCCGACCGTTAATCAATTCCAAAGGGGTGAATACCTCAGCCATGACCGGTTTTACCAATACCCTTTGGGATCTGATGCAAAACCAGAATCCCACTCATATTGCGGTTGCATTTGACCCGAAAACACCCACTTTTCGCCACGAAATGTATGAGCCTTACAAGGCTAACCGGGAAGAACAGCCCGAAGATATTGCTGTGGCTCTGCCTTACGTAGAACGCATCGTCAAAGGGTTCAATATTCCCATTGTGATGGTGGATAATTATGAGGCTGATGATGTGATCGGTACGCTGTCCAAACAGGCGGAAGCCGAAGGTTTCCAGGTGTATATGGTTACCCCGGATAAAGATTACGGTCAGCTCGTGTCCGAAAATATATTTCTGTATAAACCTTCGCGACAGGGTAACGGGATCGAGATACAGGGAGAAAAAGAGATCTGCGAAAAATGGGGCATCCAGCGCGTAGATCAGGTGATCGATATGCTGGGGCTGATGGGAGACAGTGTCGATAATATTCCCGGTATTCCGGGTATTGGCGAAAAGACGGCGGCTAAATTGCTCGCTCAATACGATACTATAGAAAATCTGCTCGCCCATTCCGGGGAGTTGAAAGGCAAGCAGAAAGAAAGAGTAGAAGAGTTTGCCGAACAGGCACTACTTTCCAAAAAACTGGCAACGATCGATATCGATGTACCCATCCGCTTCGATGCTGAAACCTACATCATCGATCCGGTTAACCGGGAGGCGCTAACGGAAGTTTTTAAAGAACTGGAATTCCGTAGTCTGGCGCATAAGATACTGGGAAGCGGCGACTCCCCAAAACCAGCTGCTGTACCGACCGTCAAGCAGGGTAATCTGTTTGGAGAACCGGAGAAAGTGGTTCCCCTGGCCAAATCGTCCTCTCTACCGAAACACTCGGTAGCTGATAAACATCTGGGTAACACAGAGCACCAATATCACCTGGTAAATACTCCCGAAAAATGGGCTGATCTGATCGCTTTGCTGGGCAAGCAGCAAGTGATCTGCTTTGATACCGAAACGACCGGTATCGATGCCAATGCCGCGGAATTGGTAGGTATGTCATTCGCCGTGAGTTCGGGGGAAGCCTATTATGTGCCGGTACCGGAAGATCAGGATGCAGCGCATGCCCTCGTAGCAGAATTTAAGGCCGTATTCGAGAACGAAAAGATCGGCAAGATCGGTCAGAATATTAAGTACGACGTGATCATGCTGAAATGGTATGGTGTGGAGGTGAAAGGACATTACTTCGATACTATGGTGATGCATTATCTGATGGAACCGGAATTGCGGCACAATATGGATTATCTGTCCGAAACCTATCTGAAATACCGTACCGTTCACATTGAAGCCCTGATCGGCAAAAAAGGGAAGAATCAACTGACCATGCGTGATGTGGCGGTGGAACGGGTGAAAGACTATGCAGCGGAAGATGCCGACATCACGTATCAATTGTACGAGTTTTTCCTGCCTAACCTGGAAAAAGAAGGCCTGCTTGATTTATACGATAAAGTAGAAGAACCGCTGATCAATGTATTGGCGGCTATGGAAAAAGAAGGCATCAATATCAACGTGGAGTTCCTGAATAATTACTCTAAAGAGCTGAGTGAACAGATCATTGAATTGGAGAAGAAGGTGTATGAAGAAGCTGGTGAAAAATTCAATCTGGCTTCTCCAAAACAGATCGGTGAGATCTTATTCGATAAGATGGAAATTCCCTATCGTTGGCGCAAAACCAAAACGGGCCAATATTCCACCGATGAAGAGAAAATGACGGAATTATCAGGAGAATATCCACTGGTTGCTGATATTTTACGACACAGGGGATTGACTAAACTCTGTTCTACCTATCTGGATGCCCTTCCCCGGATGGTCAACCCACGTACCGGTCGCATTCACAGTTCTTTCAACCAGACCATTGCCGCTACCGGTCGATTGAGTTCCAGAGATCCTAACCTGCAAAACATCCCGGTTCGGACTCCGGAGGGAGCCCAGGTGCGCAAGGCTTTTATTCCCAGGGATGAAAATTATTTATTGTTAGCAGCCGATTATTCGCAGATCGAGTTGCGACTGATCGCTGAGATCAGTGGAGATGAAGCTATGCTGGAAGCTTTCCAGAAAGGACAGGATATTCACCGGGCAACGGCAGCCCGTGTGTTTGACGTTCCTTACGATGAAGTGGAACGGGAACAGCGTTACCGGGCCAAGACCGTCAATTTCAGTATTATATACGGGGCGGGGGCTACGAATCTTTCCCGCCAGCTGAATATCAAACGTACGGAAGCCCAGGAATTGATCAACAACTACTTTAAAAGTTATCCGGGGCTGAAAAAGTATATGGATGAAACCGTGGAAAACGCACGGAAATCAGGCTATGTCACTACGCTCATGGGGCGCAAACGCTATCTCCGTGATATCGATTCCAAAAGCTCGCTGGCTCGCAGTAATGCCGAACGGATTGCCATTAACACGCCTATACAGGGGACGGCGGCCGACATGATCAAAATGGCCATGATCCACATTCATAATATCTTCCAGGAGAAAGATTTTCGATCTAAAATGGTGTTGCAGGTACACGATGAATTGGTATTTGATGCGCATAAGGATGAGATCGAAACTATAAAACCGATCATTGAGGAACAGATGAAAAATGCCCTGCCCGGACTGAAGGTTCCTATCCTTGTAGGCATGGGACAGGGAGAAGACTGGCTGGAAGCGCATTAGTGCAGTCGGCAGTTGCTGCATTGCATTGATTATCAAGGTGCAGCTCCAATTAGGTAGAGGGCCTTATTTTGTGCCAGACTTACAACCAAATACCGAATTATCATGAAAGACCAACTTTACAACAGAAGAGACTTCCTGAGAAGATCCTCAATGGCCGCTGCCGGTTTTATGATCCTGCCTTCCTGGCGGGGAAAAGTAGCTCCCAGTGACCGACTTCGTATTGCTCATATCGGACTGGGAGGGATGGGCAATAATCATATGAAATGGTTTGCTGCACTGCCTGAAGTTGAGATAGTGGCCTTATGCGATGTGGATAAGACTCACCTGGACAGCACTATGAAAACCCTGGAAACGCTGCAATCATCAGGAAAACTGGACGGCTACGAAGACTTCCGGCACATATTGGACCGACAGGATATTGATGCCATTACCTGTGCGACACCGGATCACTGGCACGCGACGATCGCCACATTGGCCTTCGAAGCCGGTAAGGATGTATACGGTGAGAAGCCATTGTCTTACGACGTGAAAGAAGGGCAAAAAATGCTTAGATCACTGACGAAGAACAAGCGCATTTTTCAGTTGGGTACCCAGATCCATGCCACCGATAATTATCACCGGGTAGTAGAGCTTATTCGTGGCGGTGCTATCGGAAAAGTGCATACCGTTCACATATGGAAAACCGGTGAACCACCTATGTTGAAAAAGACGGCAGTTTCGGGTCCGCCGCCGACCCTGAATTGGGATATGTGGCAGGGGCCGGCGCCGGAAAGGGAATATTTTCCCGAACGTTGTCATTTTACATACCGTTATTTCCTGGATTATTCCGGTGGGGTCTTCGCTGATTTTTGGTGCCATATCGCCGATGTGGTCTGGTGGGCCATTCAACCAAAAGGATTAAAAAGCATTGCTGCCCGCGGAGAAGAAGCAGAGGGCCTGGCCGATACTCCAAAATGGATCGATATAGACTACGAATTTGATGATCTGAACATCTACTGGACCTCCACGCCACCGGATGTGCCGGGTGCATCGGAGCGCCATATCGGAGCGTATTTTGAAGGAGATAAAGGAAGTTTGATCTGTGATTACGGAAGTCGTGCCGTCACCATAAACGGGCAGACGGTAGAAGATATTCCTGAAATACAGCAGCGTATTCCAAGATCACCGGGGCACCAGCAGAATTTTGTGGATGCTGTAAAAAACCGACATCAGCCGGAATCCAATCTGGCTTATGCCCGTGATATGACCCTGCCCATGCACCTCGGGCTCATCTCCTATCGCCTGGGACGCAAATTGAAATGGAATGCCAAGCGGGAAAAATTTAAAGGAGACCGCGAGGCAAATGAATTTCTTTCCAGAGAAGCTCGCAAAGGGTGGGATCTGATTTGATTGCTAGATGATGGGATATGGAGACTAGGTGACATGGAGACAAGGTGTCACCTTGTATCTGTTTAGTGTGTAAAATATTGATTCAGAATATTTTATGCGCTAAATATGCACTTCACCTTGTCTCCATGCTACACGCCATACCTCACTACTGAATTCGTTTTTTCAGAAAAAAGCAATTCCGGAAAACTTCTACATTTATAGATACGCAGGCAACCTACCCACCATAACGGAACGTATAGACCAATAAGCAAGCAAGGATAATGAAGGAAGATAATTACCTGGCCTTCCTGATCTCCGGCTGTCAACGTATGGACGAGCACAGCCAGATGGAGCTATACCGCTATTTTTACAGTTACGGTATGGGTATTTGTTTGCGTTATGCCCGGAACCGGGAGTCCGCCATGGAAATGCTGAATGATGGTTTTCTGAAAATTTTCACGAAGATCGATCAGTATGATCCTGAATACCCTTTCAAGCCCTGGTTGCGCAAAGTATTAGTCCACGCGGCTATTGATCATTTCCGTAAATACGAACGACAACAGCCTGACTCCCAGAAACTTTCTGATACGACCGTTTCCACGATTCACAATGAAGCACTTGATCAATTGGAGTTTGAAGATCTGTTACACATCATGCAGCAATTACCATCCGCCTACCGAATGGTATTTAACCTGTATGTAGTTGACCATCTTTCTCATAAGGAAATTGCCGAGCAACTCAATATCAGTGTCGGGACCTCAAAATCAAACCTGGCAAAAGCCAGACAACGGATAAAAGAGTTGCTTAATGAAATACATGGTATGGACTTGAAATCGAAGAAGTATGGACGATAACTACCTCGATAAAAAACTAAAGGGCATATTGGAATCTGCCCCTGAGTTCCGGCCCGACCCGGCGGCGATGCTGGATATGCAGAAGCGACTGCGCGATCTGCGAAACGGAAGAGATGGCAGAAGGTGGTTGCCGTATCTGGGAGCATTGTTAATGCTATTGTTGTTGACCGGAATGGGCTTTTTTTACCGAAAATATGATCAGCTTAACAAGCAATTTTTGGAGTTGGACCGGCAATTGACCCAGTCACACCGGGTAGATACCATCATAGAAAAACAGATCATCTATCACATTGATACCATTTATCAGATCATTAGATCGGAACCGCCGGTTTCGGGTAATTACACCTCTTATTTACCGGGCCTTACCGGTTTGAACACTTCAATAATCCTGCGCCCAGCAACTGCTACCGGTAATAGTATAGGCTTATCAACTTACAAAGATTTCGGCTGGAGCTTGCGTAATGCCCCAAATTCCTTGCTTGCTTTGGGACCAGGCTCCAGTTTTTATAATACAACTGCCACTGCATTAACTTCGAAAGACCAACAGGAGATTGAAGATAATCCGGTTTTACCAATGTTACTGGAACCGATCGATCCGCTTGACCTTCCGTTCGTTAATTTTAGTCAGGCGTTTCATCCATCACTGCATGACCAACTGAATTATGATTTTTTAAAAGTCAGAAAAAATAAGATCAACCCTATCTATTACTTCCTGCCGGTTGGTTTTCGGGCCGGCATCCAGGCCTCTCCTATCGGGGTCACAACCTTCAGTAAAGAAAGCCTGCCGTATTCTTTTGGGCTGAGGACCGCCATTGTCTTACCGCAGAATAGAGAGCTGGAACTTGGTGGGGATATTTGGGCTATGCAATTCGAATCTAAAGATCCCGATCAATTTGGTTCCTCGTTTCCCGTTGAACCGAATGATCCCAATGATGAATTGCACGAAATTAAAGGCAATCTGAGTTATCTGCAGTTAAGGGCCGGTATTCGCCAGCGGCTGATGGCCGACCGTAGGTTCCAGCCTTTTTTCAGTGTTGGCGTAGTTGCACAAAAAGCGCTGTATCATC
>JAGQXH010000427.1 GCA_020436695.1 Lewinella sp.
TCATCTTCCCAAAATCTGCTGCAGGCCGTTTCCGAGAATGAAGGCAAACTGGAAGCCATCAACGCTTACGACGGTGCTTTCCTGAGTTTCGGTATTTTCCAGTGGACCCTGGGCGTTAGAGATACGGTTGGGGAATTACCGGCCCTGTTGAAAAAATTGAAAGAGACCTATCCGGACACTTTTCAACTGTATTTCGGCCGTTACGGTGTTGACATTGCAGATCAGACCAATGCACTTGCCGGATATCTTACCCTTAACGGAGAACTGATCAACACCAGGGCATTGAAAGAGCAGTTTCGCTCCCGCGAATGGGTATATCGCTTCTGGCGGGCCGGCCGTGACCCGAAAGTACAGGCAATGGAGGTAGAACACGCACTGAGTCGCCTTAAATCCTTTTACTGGAAATATAAAGTCCACGGTTTTACCCTGAACAATATCATTACCTCCGAATACGGCGTAGCCTTGCTGCTGGACAATCACGTGAATCTGCCGGGCCTGGTCGGCCGTGCCCTCCGGAAGGCGATGGATCAGACCGGGCTTACCGATCCCACCAATTGGGACACGGCGGAAGAACGCCGCGTACTGAATGCCTATATCGAACACCGGGCCACGACTATCGACGGCATTGGCCCGATGTACGATGCTAAAGGCCGGGCCAAACGCACCGCTGCCTATGTGACTGACAACATCATTTCGGACGAAAGAGGCACCTTTCGGTATTCCCACACTGCTTCCCGTGGACTGGGTAATTATATACCCGAACCGCAGGGCTTTGATCCGAATGATTATCCGGATATGGAACTGGATACGGAAGGCCGGGATATGGAATTCCTTGCCCGTGGTGCTGAGTCGGTCGCCTGATCGGCAGAGTTATGGAACAATAACCCGAATGGCTCTGTTCCCCTGTTTTTTTCGGGCCTTTATCTTATCAAAAGTCTGTTCCCATCCGGTTTCCGGTACGGATAAATGCAGCCGGTATTTCCCCTTTTTGAATACTTTAGGCCGGAAGCTGCCTGCCGTCAGCCGCAGGGCATATACCAGTTCCTGATCTTCATCGAAGATCTTTAGTACTGGTAGCGTATTGCCTTCTACCTGTAATGTAGGCAGCCAGGCCATAGCCTCTTTTCCGAAATTTTCCTCTTGAGAGATCGTCATCGGCCAGCCGGGGTATTGCGCATCTTTTCCGCTTGGATCGGCAAATCGCCGGAAACAGTCCGTTTTGATGGTGCGTGCCTGCTTATCGAAGGTGACCAGACCATAACCTACTGCCCGATTGTACAAAATAGCCGGTTCACGGTGCATATTGTGCGGATTGGCCACGGCGTGCACCGTGATCAGGTTGCCGAAGCCGTCCACGTGTTCGCCGGTGTAAGCGGGCTTTTCGTAGGTATGCCCCGAATTATTGACGGGAGGCCAAAAACGGCGGGGCCAGAGGTTGTTCAGGGCCGGGCCGGCAAAGGCAAAGCCACTGTCACCGTGCTCATCTACGCCGTAGTGAACGAATGTTGCTAGGTGCTGGTCGCCGGCGATATGAAAGGCAAATCCTTTCCGGATAATGCTTACAGCCTTATCACGTTTGGCCATGGGCCAGCCGTTGGAATCCATATCCACCGTGGGTTTATCCCCCTGGATATACTCCCCGACCTCTGGAATATTCAAGCTCGGGACCACCGAATCGTCCTTGGCATCAGCCGGGAGGGTGGCCACCGTAGCGAAATTGGTCTGAGACAGCACCGCTTTCAGGACGGCTCCGTTCGACCAGTCCTCTACCCAGTCGGCCAGGAATTGCTCCTGCCTTTCGCCCAGCAGATCGGCATCGATATCCCGGTATTTTTTGATGTCGAAGTTATCATTTTGTATCCAGCCATTATGGACCTGGGCTTCCGGAGGTAGTACGTTTTTAGGAGCCGATTTAAATTTGCGATCCTCCAAAATGGCGAAACTTACGCCACCGTAATTCCAGTGTGTATAGTAGACCCCGATATTTTGCTTGACTGGCGTCGGGTCGTAGGCATCCGGCAGGTGACTCGTCTGGGTGAACTGCACCATATTCACCCATTCGGGCCGCATCTTGTAGCCGCCGGTATCCTGAGCGGGCGATCCCCATCCCAGCGATGTATCTGCTTTTCCACCGCCTTCGCCCCAGACGTTGCCGTGGTAAACGTCGTGATCATCCGGAATAAAAGCACAGGGAATATGCCGGAAGACCTCCCGGTATGACCAGCCGAACATCATCCATTTACGGAGGTAATCCAGGCAGGTCTTATCAAATTTACCCTCGTACTGCGGCCCAAAACCGCCGGTGCTTTCGTAGAACTGATCTCCGAGGAACATGGCCAGATCGGGTTTGAGTTGGGAAACACTCTCAAAAATATCCGCGTCCGGGAAGCCATACTGTGCATTACAGCTGAATACCGCCGCTTTGATCTGTTCTTTTTCTTTTGGTTCAGCGATAATGGTGCCTTCATAGTCGTACTGATGGGTGCTGTTTTTTAGCGGCACTTTCAGCCGAAGCCGGTAGGGGACGGTCTTGCTTACATCCCAATCCGTAATTTGAAAATTAATGGCGCGTCCGGGATGATCGATCTGCCGGGTAGCAGCGGTCTCCCACTTGCCATTGCGTTTGAAATCGAGTTGCAACTGATGGCCGGCTATCTCTTCTATGGGAGCCAGTTGGGCGGTTAGTTTTAGTTTGCCCTGATTCAGTGTGTACTGGGCAAAGCAGATCGGGCCGAACAGGTTGTTCTCGTTCTGATACAGTGATTCGGAAGAGATCGTCCAGTCGGAAAAGGCCACGCATGACTTTTCTTCGGAGGTGCGTTTGCTGCCGAGATGGGCCAGTAAGGCCAGATTGCCTCTGAAGGCTGCCCGGTCGACCCCGATATTTGTTTGTTCCGCCAGTGTCGAGCCCGTTTGAGGATCAAGTACCCGAAGGCTAACTAACTGCCCATTCCCCGACAGGCGGGAAGAAAAGTGCAGTTTAAAGGATGTCGGGAGTTCCTTTAACCTCGTCTCAAAAGCACTCTCACCGATCTTTATTTTTCCCCGAGGACCCAGCCCTACGTCCAGTCCCTGCCCGAATACGGCGGCCGAACGGTAGTCTTCGTAGGGCCCTTTGGCACCAATGCGAAAGCCGATACAGCCGGCTTCGTACTGGTCGAGTTTATCGTGTAGCCGGTCAATGGTCACGCTAATGTCCAGTGGAGCATCTCCGCTAAGATTTTGCACGGTGAGCAGATGCAGGCTGCGGTTGATGCCGGTGACATCACAGATCAGTTTGCCGTCGCGGACCAGCCAGTCCTGTAGACGATTGCCCCAGTATTGCGGCCCGGCCCATTTCATGTTCGGCCAGTCCTGCCATGTGCTTTTGAAGTCAACCGGCAGCGGCCCTTTAAAGAAATCGGTAACCGCCTTGGAGAAACCGAATTTGCCGGTCAGTGGCAGGGTGGAGCCCAGTACGAAAGTCTTGATATAGGTTCTTCGTTTCATTTAAATGGTGTTTTCGGCCAAAGATGGCCATTTAGTAAATAGGGGCACAGTTCATAATCGTCAAAAGGGTGGGGTGAATTGGTCAGGTATTGCAGGTGTTGGATGTTTTGGTGTTGTGGAATTCCTATTACAGTGTCAATTAAATTAGATAATATTACTCCTGTTCCATTGCTTCATTGTTCCATTGACTGGAGAGCCATGGAACAATGTAACCATGTAGCATCGAATCGTATGAGGGGAATCCGCTCGTACAATTTTTGGGTTACACAATTTTATTGACAATGTACGATGGACTAAATTCAATGATCTCCGTGCGAAACTCCCTGTTCATTCCCTCTTTTTATATAGGCTTCCAGCTCTGACATGTCCTGAAAATCCGAATCATTGACCCAACCCCAATTGAGTGGTTCTCCTTTGAAATAGCGCTCGTAGAAATGCGCCCCGGTAGTGTCGGCATAGGCATATTGGTCGAAGATAGCGCCATTGCCCGCCATGCGCGGGTCACCCTGTTCGGTGAGGCGGCCGAATAGTTCATTTTTCATCTGGGTCAGCAGGTCATTGTGTTGCTCCGACAGGGCCAGATTGTTCATACAGTCGGGATCATTGGCAATATCAAATAACTCCTCCTGAGGGCGTTTGCCGAAAGACGCGTTCCAGTAGGGGAAGGTACTTGGCTGGAAAACAGACCGGAGCACCACCGACTTGGTCGCTCCACCGTCGCAGTTCAGGTAGCCGGTTTCCGGATTGCCGCCGGGCCAGCGGTCGGTCTCAAAATTGTGCAGATAGAGCTTCCCGTCCTTTACCAGACCGCGAATAGGATACCCTTCATCATTTGGCCGGCCGATATCATGCCGTTCTTTGCCGATGAGCACGGAATTGCGCCCGGGATCGATCATTCCATCCTGATCCGAATACAAAATATCGGTAAAGCTGTTGCCGGTTATGGCCGCCATACCTCCGGCAGCCTCACCCACACCGGCTACCTCCAGAAAGGTAGGGGCAAAGTCGATAAAGCTGATATAGTCGTCCACGGTACGGCCGGGATGATCAATGCCGTCGGCCCACATGACCGCCAGCGGCAGGTGGTTGGAATATTCGTATTCCTGGCCTTTTACCCGAGGGAAGGGCATGCCGTTATCGGCGGTGATCACGACCAGCGTATTCGACAATTCTCCCCGGGCTTCCAGCGTATCCAGCATTTTGCCGAGTTGCATATCAAAATATTCGATCTCAAAGGCATAGTCCAGCAGATCGGTTTTCACGGAGTCCGTAGCCGGCCAGAAGGCAAACACTTCACTGTCATCGATCTGAGACAGGGATTTGCCGCCTTTGGCAATGCCCGAGCCGTATTCGTATCCCCGGTGCGGTTCCTGACCACCGTACCAAAAAAAGAAAGGGGCATTGCCTTTTTGATCCAGGAAGGCCGAAAAATTGGCAGCGTAATCGATCTTACCGATGGCCGGCGTGGGCGGTATGGTCTTTATTTCGCTGAAAGTGTTGACCATCAGATTGCGCTTGCTACCGTCTGCATGGCGGGCAATGCCGGGCGCCCAGCCTTTGCCGGTATTCGCCACAGCGTATCCGTTTTCGGCCAGTACTTCGGTAAAGACCTTGAATTTTGCAGGGAAATAGGGCCAGTGATTGGCTGCTTCCTCCAACTGCCAGGAATTGCGGCCGGTCAGGATGCAGGAGCGGGAAGGCGCGCACTTGGCATTGGGGGTATAGGCATTTTGGAATAGTATTCCGTTTTGGGCTACCCGGTCGAAATTGGGGGTATTTACCCAGTCGCAACCGTAGGCACTCATGTGCAGATAGGTGGCATCATCCATGATAGCGAACAGAATATTGGGTGGCGATGGTGGTTTTTCCGGTTCTGTTGTTCTACAGGCGGATAGCAGGATAAGCAGCGCCAGCACTGTAGTAGTCAGTTGTACTTTGTTCATGTTTTACGATTTAAGGCAAAGGCTTCCATCCGGCATATCCACCGGTTGTGAAGCTCTACCTTCCAGGTTATTGAATGGTGAAATGATTGTATATACCGGGGAATGACCGGAATAAGATCCGGTTGATCTGACTGATCGACAATATACTAATTCCTGTCATCTATAGGGAGGCATCCGAAAAGTCATTCTGCGAAAATGGCTCAGCTATCTGTGATCTGAGTGCTCAATTTTTCAATGCTGCTTAATAATCTGGTATGTCTCTTGTTACTTACGGATCCATCTTGTCAGGAATAGTCAGGTTAAAAAAAAATTGGCGAAATGAAACTTTAAATCGAACGTATCGTAAGCAGTTATAATACTTCTGATGTGCAATCCGCATCAGCCTCTTCAAACACATTCAGGAAACAACACTGAAGACACAAGTGTAGGACATAGTCTGGGAAAATGCTTTCGGTAAAATTGCCGGAGCCTGCAAGTACATTCAAATCTTTTTGTCCATTTGCTCCGGACGATGATCCTTCCTGTTTATCTTATTTACCCTTTTTTATTCAATGTCCAATCGTGTGCGGCCGGAATGGCTTCACCTATGAACACTACAAGGTAACTCTCCAATCCACAAGTTATTTAAGCTTCTGACTTTCGCATGCGAAAGCAGGGGATCGCTTATTTCATTATTTTAAAACAATAATTGCTATGTCAAAATTCAATTTATTGATCCTACTGTTTATTGGAGTAATTGGCATTCATCAGTCAAACCAGGCCTTCGGACAAAGAGGTATTTCCAATCCCAATCTTCGGGAATTGCCGATAGTTTTAACCTGGGGCAACGATGGTGTGCGTATTACCACCAAAACTGCGAACGGCGGTACCACTAACCTGATCGATATGACCCCCTCGCAATTTCTTGACCAGATCGGCAACGACCTGATCCGGGTGGCTCCCGGTGCCGGCGATACGCCGGTGATCATCGATATGTCTGGTTTCTTCAGAAGATCGGATTCCATGGCCGATGCAAACAATATGTACCCCGGCCCACGTACCAAGATCAGTATCCACATGCCGAAAATGACCCTGTCCGACTACAATGAGCCGAACAGCTTTATCGTCGAATTGTGGAACTTTTCCGAAGAGACCAATCATTCCCGGCAGGTATTTCTGTTCAGAGGGCTCGATGTCTTTCACGTAGGTGCGGATAACTGCGCCAGTCTGTCTTCTGAATTCAACCGCATCATCGTCAATGTGGAGAAATGTAATGTAAAACATTTGTCACTGAAAGGCGGCCTGCTGGATCTGGCCGATGTAGAGGAAAAAATTCCCAATCTGTGCCGGAAGTACAACGACCGTTACTACAGTAAAGGGCAGCCGGATGCGTTTGTTTGTCTGGAAGAATGCGAAAGTGAGGATCCCAAAGCTTACGACAATCTGCAGCATGTGAGAAGTCTGATTACCAAATATAATATTACCGACTTCGAAGATGCGCCGATCTCTTTCCTGGACGAAATGATCCTGACTAAAAAAGGTGTCGGTCTCAACCTGAAGATGGAATACAAGTCCACTACAAAATCCAAGAATAAGAGTAAGAAGATCTCCTACGATGCCTACGATAAATATCGCTTCTTTCCATGGTATGAGTTCATCAATCTGACCTTTACCAAATATGTAGATGATAATCAGTTGATGATCGAAGATCCCTATAACAACTCTTATATCTATAACTCAAAAGTTCATTTTTCCAACGTGGAACTCATTCAGTTCTTTAATGAACTAAAAGCATTGATCTCGGCGAGAGTAAATTCATAGTGGCTCGTCGCGCTCGTTTCTAATACTCTAAATCATTCACCTCCGAACGCCGCAGTTTGGAGATGAGCCTGCTAAGCAGGCTTATTATAATTGCTATAACTATGGGATTACAATATAAAGCCCGTTTATTATCCAGAGTCTGGGCGGTACTGCTCTTGATGATAGGGGCCTGTGCTGCCGG
>JAGQXH010000428.1 GCA_020436695.1 Lewinella sp.
TATGCCTACGATTTTGTCATGGACGAAGCCGGAGTGATCCTGGAAGAAGAGAATGCTCCTTCGGAAGCCGAAGGAACACGCAAGAAGAGCCGTCGTGGCAAGCGTGCTAAAGGTCTTTCCAGCTACACGGTGGAAGCACTGTCAAAAATGCTGGATGAGGTGCTTAGCGAAGAGAATTACGAAAGAGCCGCCGAGATCCGGGATGAGATCAGACGCCGGGAAGAGGCTAGCTAATCAGTTGCCAGTTGCCGGTTTGTCAACTGATTATCCGGCAACTGGCAATGATTTTTAGTATAATAGTATGTTGATTTTCTAGTCCTTACGACTGTCTGAGTTTTGAAAGACTCTTCCCTTTCTCCCTGCCTGTTTACTGTTTAACAAACCGGAGGGTTGCTTCCCGCTCAATTTGCAGATAATACATACCGGCCGGCAGCTTTTCTACGGAGATCGGCTGTGTGCCCCATCCAGCCGTCTGCCCATTCAGCACGCTTTGTCCTACCGAATTTACAATCTGATATTGCCGGTGTTCTTCCTGCTTCGATTCCAGCCTTAACCAATCATATGTAATGGTCGGGTATAGCTGAAATCCGGCATCCTGTTGGCTTGAGGTATTAATCGCTTGACTCACTGTTCCCGCATCCTTATTGATGTCATTTCCCACCCGGAGGATAATTGCTTCGTTTTTATCTGGCGCCGGCTTCAGTCCGCCGGGTACCTGGTTGATCTCTACGTAGATCCTGCATTTCGGATGGTTGGGGTCGTTGGTAACCAGATCAAAAACCAATGTCGTCACCTCATTGCCGGGCAGGTACACCTCTACATAAAGGAATTTCCATTGTAAAGTGCTGCTTTGGAACGGAGTTATTGGTTCCCCGCTTCCCGGAATACCGGCTATGCTTACTTCTCCGGAGATGATCAGATCTTCGAGGCCGTAATTGCGAAAATTAAGTCGGAATAGAAAGGCTCCGGAGCCGGGTTGTGTTTCGCTGAGATCGATGAAAAAGGTATCACCGCAATATAGAGAAGAACCATCGGTGGGGCGGAAAATATTCAGGTGTGGGGCTGATTCGTCCAGACCACCGCCTTCGAGATGAGTGGTGCAGGGGGCATTTTCCGGATCGGAAGTTCGCACGGTATAGTCGGCATCTTTTTCACCGGGGCTACCCGGTGAAAAGGTGACCCGGTAGCTCACTTCTTCACCGGGAGGAATAGTAAAGTAGATGCCATCGAAAGGGAAATTCAGTTCGATGGAAAAATCAGCAGCACCGCCAAGATCGATACCGTAGAAATAGAGCGGTTCGCTGCTGGTGTTTTGTAGCAAATATAAATACGTTTGGCTTTCGCCGACCGGCAGGTCATCGAATTCCGTACTGGTATAAATACTGCAATTGATGGGATAGGGCCCGCCTTCCCGGATGATACGCATGGTCCCGGAATAGACCTGCTGACTATGTCCCTGTAACGTAAAAACACATGGATCATCACCTTCATCGGAAGTGTAGATCTCCAATACTGCCTCTTCGTAGCCGGCCGTAACCGGTGTGAATGTAATATCGAAGGAAACATTTGCTCCGGGAGCAATGGGGTAGGCGGCCCCGGTGTATGGGAAGTGATAAGCAATGGAAAAGGCGTCCGAACCGGCGACATTCATTTCAAAAAAAGTGAGTATCTCATCACCTACATTCTCCAGATAAAACGTCCGGGTGACACTCGTCCCCACGTGAACATCCAGAAAACTGATCGCAGCCAGCAGATCGCAGTCGTATAAATAACTATTACCTTCTTCCCGTATTCGCAAGGTGCCGGGTTGAGGAAGATAACCCGTTCCTTCCAGTCGCATACCGCAGGGATCATTGAATGGATTGGAAGAATGGATCAATAAGCGGGCATCGTGGTCGCCGGGTATAGTTGGGGTAAAATGAATGGTGAACAACAGCTCCTCTCCGGGACTGATCGGGATAAATGCACCTGCCGAAACAGATCCAACTGTTATAGAATAAGCAGTGGAACCGGCGATCTCAAGATCATGGATAAGCAAAGTACTGCCACCTGGATTACGGATCAGAAAATCCCGGGAGTAGGTCTCTCCCACGTTGACGGTGGTGAATCCTACGGCTACCTGATCGCAGGGTAGGGCATAACCGGTCGGACCGGTCGTTCGCAATTCAATAAAACCGGGGAGTGGCTGAGGACCGGTCTCTACCTGAGCATATCCGGTGACAACTATTACAGTGAAGAGTAGAAAAGAAAGTAAATGCTTGATGTTCATTACCTTGTTTTTATGGATTAAAGATCTTTTGGGACATACTTTTCCAGGGCTATCCGGGGGGACAGATGGCCGGAGGAGGTATTGCTGAGTGGATCAGCAGTTTATCTTATGATCAGAAATTTTTCGACTTTGACATGTGGCCCGGCGCGCAGCCGCAGTAGGTACCATCCGGGAGGGAAACGTTGCACGGGCCAGTGAACACGGTGTAACCCCGGTGTATGGAGCTTGATATCACTCATGACTCCCCGCATGCGGCCGGAAGCGTCGAGTATTTCCAACTGCACTTCTTCGGATTCCCGCAGCAGATAACTTACATTGAGATTTGCCACGACCGGATTGGGATACAACTGTAATTGGAGGCCTGCTACCGGGCCGGTATCCTGTGCGCCGTTCGGAATATCCACCGTTACATTAGTGATCACCAGACTGTCACAACCCCAGGTATTGAGCAGACTGTCTCTAACTTCACCGTCCTCCAGCCATTCGATCCCGAGGAAAGTATGCCCGGCCTGAATGCTGGTATCGATGGTGATCAGCTGTTCCGGAAGCAGATCTACATTATAAATATAGAGACTGTCTACTGAGGAATAAGGGACCGTATCCACCACAGTAAGCTCCTGTAGTTCGGTAACATCTATCGTACAGAATGATTGTTCCACGATCTGATAAGCCACCGGCTTTTTCACTTTTACCCAGGCCGTGTTGGTGAGTACCGGCTCGTTGTAATCGAAAAAGATAGCCGCCCGGTTATTAATGACCGTACCGGGAGCATTGCCTTTTCTTTGCCTGATCTTGAAGTGTACGAAACCGTGCGATTCGGGCTCATTGGCGGTACTGTCTACCAGCGCGATCGGATCGAACAGGAAATGCAAAACGCCTGCTTCATTTACCCACCACTCCATGGGATGACTCGCAGGACCGATGGCTATGCTGCCTGGGTCCAGTAAGTTCAGTGGCAGGGTATCCCGGATCAACACCCGTAGTGCCGTGTCGGTGCCGGTATTTTGAAAGCGGATGTGGTATTCCAGGTCGGTATCGGCGTCGATCAGATGTTCGGTGCCCTGTCCTTTCGGAAAGACCTGTATATCATTGGGATCCCAGGAGCCAATGTTTTGCTGGCAGTCTACAGCAATGAATGGATCTCCCTCGTCAAACGGACTTTGGGTGACGATGCCCACCTGGAAAGGCTGCCCCGACAATCGGCAAC
This sequence comes from Lewinella sp., assembly GCA_020436695.1. Classification (GTDB taxonomy): domain Bacteria; phylum Bacteroidota; class Bacteroidia; order Chitinophagales; family Saprospiraceae; genus Flavilitoribacter. The sequence continues at coordinate 3,477 of JAGQXH010000428.1, forward strand.
CTTCTACGGCTACCGACGGCCGGCTGCTTCCCGGATGCCCTTCGGCCTGTTCGGCTTCCAGGCGGTAGGTGGCACCGGTTGCCGGAATGTCTATTTTCAGTGTTTCTCCTATTCCCAATTGGAAGTACCCGCTGCGATGAATGATCAGGTCTTCGATCACGATGTACCTCAATTCGTGCAACATATTACCGTCGCCGACATTCTGAATGCTGAACTCAATGGAATCTCCCTGGCAACGTCCGTTTACTTCTATCGAGGAACCGTCCCAGTTTACGCCCGGAGGTGTACATAGACTATCGGGAAAGATTTGAGCTGTCACACAGTGAGTTTGCCCCAACACAGTGTTATCACAATCCAGCCGCCCCGAAATAATGATCTGTCCGCATTGCCCTACTTCCAGCCGCCCGGGTTGAAAACGCAGCAACTGCCCTTCGCGACTGGTCCAGGCCGGTTCGCTCGATTCCACTATAAAAGCAGGGTCAAGCTCTACTTCCAATAAAGTATTTTCCGCCGGTTCCGTACCCTCGTTGCAGTAATTTACATAATAACGATTTTCATAACACCTTCTCAACAGTGGTGTGGATACATCAACGCGTAATAATGGACAGGAATAAGTGACGGCAAAAGGGAAATCCTGACTAAGGGTGTCGAAGGGCCCGGAAAACTGGACCTGCTGGGGCGTTAGGCAACTTTCCCAGTAGACATTGGGCCGGAGCGCTTCCACGGTATACCGGCCGGTATCTACCCGGACTTCATAATTTCCCTGTTGGTCGGTCAGTCCGTAAAAAGTATCCCGTTCCGAGGTGATCTCTACGAACCAGTCCTGCAATGGCCTTTCTGGCACCGACTGTGCGCAGGTGCCCTGAAAGATCTGCCCCCGGATCACATTGGTATAGCTGTTGCCCAGCTTGTCGGTCCGGATGATGTAAGACTGATTATTGAGACCTCCGTCGAGGATCTCGCCGACCATCAGATAGCCGCCCCGGGGCAGCCCCACCAGTTGACTTACCCTTTGGGATTCATTGACCTGCCCGTAGGTACGTTGCCACAGCAACTGGGCCTGGGGGCTAAGTTTTGCCAGGGTGACCCGGTAGGTAACCGGACTGTTATTAATTTGCTGGTTGCCCGCAATGACCAGATTGCCGTCGCGGTCGGTCAGTATGCTTTGAGGGATAATTTCCAGATCACTTTTCGTATACTGTTGAATGACTGCGCCGTTGGAAAGATTAAGATGGGTGAGCATCACCCGGGGTGTTGCATTGGTCGGTTGTAGAAAAGACACGGCAATAAGGCGGCCGGGAGTATATTCTACCACATTGTTGATACTGTATCCGATCCCGACATCGAAGGCCCGCCAGAGCTCCCGGCCTTCCGGATTAACTTTGATCAGAAAAGTCCGGTCGAATCCATTTGTATTTACCAGGCCGCTCAGTACATAATTCCCGTCACTGACGGCCACGGCATCAAAACACCAGTCTTTGGTGGAAATGTCGATCGTTCGTATCCAGTTGAGTTGGCCTTGCCGGTCCAGTTGCGCCGTAAAAAAATCATAGCCGCTATCACCGTCAACGTAAGAAAGATAACCGAAAATCAGGTAATGCTCATTTCCGGATGGAATGACCTTTACGATCTGGAGCGTACTGAGCGAATCGAGTATCGTTGTTTGTTCGAACTGCCGCTGCCCCTGCTCGTCAAATTCCACGTAATTCAAGCGCGCACTTCCACTTACCGGTTTGGCACCGAAAGCAGCGTACTGTCCGGGGACCAGCGGCAATATTCGTTGCAGGCCGATAGCCGACAGGGGAACGAACCACTGCAATTCGCCGTCCGCATCCAGCTTGATCACCCGACCCTGTGATAAGCCGACGATCTTGCCGATCACGATCAGATCACCCTCCTGGCTCAGACTAACGTCCGTTGCGGCGGACTGTATCCCCGTGGGGAGTCGTCTTTCCCAACCCTGGGCGGAGAGGAACAGGTGGCAACATACTAACAGCAAAACAAGACCGTAAAAAGGTGTGGATTTCATTTTTGACCGATTACAGCCACAAATATGGAGATAGTTTATATGAAAATGATATACAATTAAATTCAATTGTAGTTTGTAGAAAATATTAAACTACTTAATTTCAGGCTGTTAAATAAATTTTTGTAGTTGATGAATAACAGTAAGCTCGTTTCAGTATTAAAAAAACTGGATATAAAAGAGCGAAGATCCTTTTTAACTTTTTTGGACAGCCCTTTTTTCAATCAGCGGGCAGACTTATCGCGAATTGGTCATCATATCGTAAACAGTTTCGAAACGCATCCGAAACTTCTGAAAAAAAAAGCGGTTTGGGAAGCACTTTTTCCCGACCGATCCTACAATGACCAGCACCTGCGCCTGCTGATGAGTGACCTTTTCAAACTACTCGAAAATTTCCTGGCAGTAAGCCATGTGCTGAGCAATGCATCTTTGATGCAGTATCAATTGCTGAAGGCTTACCGGGAGAAGGATCTGCAAAAACAATTTGAACAAACATTAGCGAAAGCCCGGCGTCGTTTGGATCGGCAACCTTTGCGCGATTACGGTTATCTGCAAAATTCCTATGAGGTAGAACAGGAATATTACAGTTACCTGGGAATTGCCAATCGGATGGATGATGCTCCCGTGCACCGGCTGAACAGACTTGCAGATCAGCAATTTGCCTACAAAAAACTAAAGCAAAGCTGTATTTTTCTGGCCCGGAATGCCATCCTGGAAGAAGGTAATGAACCGGCTATTCTGGAAGAAGTCATCAGCTTGCTAAAGGAAGAGCCGGAGCAGATGGAACATACCGGGCTGACCGTGTACTATCAGCTTTATCATTTAATGAAAGGACCGGCAGAGGTGGAGCACTTTGATGAACTGCTGCTCATTCTGCGGCGTAAAGCCGGCTTTTTTACCAATGAGGAGCTGGGAGATATTTTTCGCCTGCTCATCAATTTTTGTATACGTCAGTTGAACGCCGGGCAAACAGCGTATACACAACGAACTTTTGAACTTTATCGCGAAGGGATCGAACGAAGCTATCTTTTGGTTGGAGGAAGGATCTCCAATTTTACCTACATCAATATCATGTTCTCGGGATTGAAATTACAGGCTTTTGACTGGGTAGAGCACTTCCTGGAAAAATATCGTCCGACCCTGGAACCGCTACAAAGCGCTAACATTTATTACTTTTGCCTGGCTCATTTGCGGTATGAGGAAGGCCGGCTGGAGGAAGCCATGAAGTTGTTGGTTCGCTTTGACGCTAAACACGACTTTTTTCTGTATTTAAGTGCACAGACTACGCTGATCAAGATCTATTATCAGTTGGGGGAATTTGATCCGTTGGAATCCCTGCTGGGTAGTATCAGCGTATATCTCAACCGAAAGCATAAGATCGGATACCGAAAGGAAGCCTATAAAAGAATGGTTAGTATTTGCCGTAAGTTGATCTATCTGCGACCGGGTGACGAGGAACGAACGGCACAGATCCGGATGGAGGCCGGGCAGATCCCGATCCCCAGTTTTCGGGATTGGCTGTTGAGTCGGCTGGAGCAAACGGTCTCTTAAAAAAGAGTTTAGAAAAATAATGACTCTTTACTGACGTTCCAGCTATACTGACACATATCTGGTTTACCAGATGCCCAAAAACTGGTACCGAATAAGTATCATCCATGAACATTGTTATCAAGTAACTAAACATGATTAGAATAAGCATACTATTTTTCCTGCTGACCCTGGCCGGACAGGTCGGCGCTCAGGTCAGCCGGATACCTTTGGAAGTGAATCCCGGATTACATTATCAGCGGACTTACACCTTGCCGAAAGGGTATGACCGGGGCAATGCCAAAGCCGCCTGTGACCCGGCCGACCCGGATAAGACCTATGTGGAAGCTGGTCAAATGGCATTCATTCTGACCGATATCGATA